>JAIYBO010000108.1 GCA_027488495.1 Bacteroidota bacterium
ATGGCAAAGCATAAATCGTATCGCCCGTATTAGAACTCAATCCCGTGGTGGGTGTCCAACTATATGTTACAGCACCACTTGCAACCAACTTCACACCGGTAGTCGCACCAGCACACAATATAGCATTGGCAGGGGTTACCGTGATCGTTGGGGGCGTTGCAGTATTGTCAATCCAGATGCGAATACAGTTTGAGGTATCCACTTGTCCACTATTTGAACAAGTCACAATCGCACGAATGTATCTGTATTTACCAATCGCTGCACTGAAATTGGCAGTATTCACGTTGGTTGTCCATGCATTGGTCGTAAAGGTGGTAGAGTCAGTTGAAGTCTCATATTTAATCGAAATCCCTGTTGAAGCGGTATTTCCTGCCAAAGTAATGGTTGATGGACCCACAGCGCCACACACATAATAAGTAGACGCACTCAAAGTACCTGCGTCTGGTTTTCCTTCACAGAAGGTTGGATACGCATCCCATGTTACGCTATCAATAAAGATATTCCCTCCGTTCGCACCGCCACGCGCAGTAGCTTGAATCAAAAAATAGTTGGTGGTTCCGGTGAACGAAGCTGGAATAGCAAAAGAATACTTGTACCATCCATGCGCCACAGAATCTGGATAGGTCTTTTTCGCATAGCGAGTGATACCTCCCAAACGTTTCGCACCTGTTAAACTGCGCGATGTATTGAACCAAACTGAAACTGAATCATCGGTATTGTAAACCGTATCTCTGAAAACATACAAAGAGATGTATGAATTGGCAGTACCACGCTTACTCAAATCAATCACCGGCGATCCCAAAGTTTGTGTTCCACCCGCTGTAGCTCCACGCGATGAAAAACGCGCCATCCCCGCACCGCCAAAAGGCGTACAAGCTGGCGTTGTACCCGCATTTGCAACAGTTCTTCTCGACCAAGTAGGGGCTCCAAATCCTCCTCCACCTACAGTTTGCCAACCAGCTGGGGGAAACGCCGTTCCTTCAAAACCCTGGCCAGTTACCGTTTGTGCCGTTAAGTCTGAACCCAACAAGGCCATCCCCAACGTCATTGCATAAGTAAATATTTTTTTCATGTTCTTAGTTTGTTTTAGATCAATTTTTATTCGATTCCAACACCAATATGGTGCCTTGCTTTACAAAATTCCTATACCCCGAAACCGTCTCATCAAAAGTCACATTCACGATGTATACATACATACCAGAAATCACCGGCTCATCCATGTATAAGCCATTCCAAGATTCAGATACAGGTCGTTTATCAAACACACACTCTCCCCAACGATTGTATACACTCCAATATCCATTCTTCACTGCACAAGTCTTACCCCAGTCATCCACAAACATCGGCCTCACTTCATCGTTCACCCCCTGAGATCCAAAAGGTGTAAACGCATCGGGCATCCACATCTTGCAATCACAACGAATGGCATTTACCTTCACAGTATCCCTTCTCTCCCCACAGGCATTGAACGTATGCAAGCTATACAAACCCGATTGAGCCACATTCAAATTCCCGGTTTTCGCACCCGTATTCCACAAATATTTACTATACCCAGAGAATTGTGCTCCTTTCAAAGTGTATGATACGCCCCCGCAAAACCACTCCTCAGCCACCAAACGTTTTTCCGGCACCGTATCCTTATAGATAAAAAATGTATCAGTCCTCACCCCACAATCATTGGTCATCGTGAGCCAAAATTTACCCGTCCCCATAATCACCCGCTGTGGCGATCCCGTTAAATCATCCCACTGATACCCCTTCACATCAGGATGCGTCATATCCAAGCTCCATGCAAAGTTGCTACTACAAAAGGTGGTATCCTTCACCCGCGATTTGGTGGGTGGCAACTTGATTTTTATATCAAAAGTATCATAAGCAGCACCGCATAAATTACTCACAACCAAAGTGGCCTTTGTAGATGTGTAAAATGTCTTGGGTACCATCGTGTCACCATCGGCCCAAGTATACAAACTCGCAGGGACCTTCGGAAAATCCACCACTATCGACTTCCCAACACAAACCCCAGTATCCATCACTTTTGGCGATACAGGCGGTAACAACAATTTAAACCTCACCGAATCCACCCTACTTCCACAAGCATTTCTCGTATCCAACCAAAAAACACCCGGCTTTGTGAAGGTGCGAGTCGACAAAGTACTACCATTGTCCCACACATACTTACAAAATGGTTGCGCCACATCAAGGGTATAGTTGAACGGACTCTTGCAAAACAAAGTGTCCTTTAAATTTGGCTTCACAGGTGCAGATGCTTTACCCACGATCACTGTATCCTGACGTGTACCGCAAGCATTGATTGAATTGATGTAATAAGTCCCTTCTACGGTAAACGTTCTTTTGGGCGAAGTACCCCCGTCTGTCCATGCATAACTCTCAGCCAACGCCTGGGTTGCATCCGTTGATACACTCGGTGTAGACGGGCACATAACCAAGGGCGAAGTCACCGTTTTAACCGGCATCGGACAGGCCTGTGTACAGTTCACAGCCTGATTGATATAAAACGAGGCCGTATCAAAATTGATCGTGGCCAAATCACCATAACTGCTCGCCGTGTAAGCAGTAGAAGATGCCCAAGACCAAGTAAGTGCGTTGTTATTTACTGTCGATGTAGTTGTACCACAGTTGGTATTACAAGGACTGTTGATCATAAAGTTGTTATGCACCCCCGCTGAATTATCAACCCCAATTGCCACCAT
>JAIYBO010000127.1 GCA_027488495.1 Bacteroidota bacterium
ATGGGTCAGATGAGTGTAGTGTTTGGTGAAATCGTGTTTCTGATGAACGAAGATTCGAATGACGGATTGGCGGTTTGTTTTTGGGGTTGTATGTGTTGAAAAACACTTGGTGATAAAATGATACAAATAGAAAGGGCGGCCAATGGCCGCCCTTTCTATTTGTATTGAGAGGACGATTCTCCCGTGTTTTTAAATGCTTTAACAGCTTGTGTGATTCGTTAGAAAGAATAACGCAATCCCAACTGCATACCCCAAGTGGTTGCAGTGCTTACGATAGGACGGAAACTTTCAACAGGCAATACACCGTTTACAGCATTGAAGTTATAAGTGCCATTGGCGGCATTGTATCTCAATACACCACCGTTGCTCACAGTCATTTGCTTGCGGATACCCCATGCTGGGTTGATCATATTACCGATGTTCAAGATGTCAGCACTCAATTGCAAAGTGTGCTTGTTCTTGCCGATGTTCTGGGCTACGTCTTGCAACAAACGCAAATCGAAGCGGTGCAACCAAGGTAACAAACCACCATTACGCTCTACGAATTGGCCTTTGTGGTCGCTCAAATATTTGTCTTGTGCTACGTAGGCATCCCAAGCAGCAGCTTGATCAGCGGCTGTGATGGTTTTGGTGCCAATCACCAAGTCAGAGAATTTGATGTCAGAAGATGCGTGAACAAACAACAAATCGTTACCTGTTAAACCATCGTTGTTGATGTCTGAAGAGTATACATAGCTATAGCGACCTGGGTTGTAACCATCGTAAACCAAACTTACAGTGGTACCAAAACGCTTTCCATATTCAAACTTCTTTGAAACGTTCGCGATCACACGATTGGGCGTAGAGTACTCGGAAATGGCCAATTCTTGTGCATTGTTACCACCCACGGTGCGGTTGTTGCTCCAAGCAGAAGCTGCCTGTGAACCTGGGTTAGAAGTGATGTCTTTGGTGTTGTTGAAGGCGTAGCTGATAGAACCTGCAAATCCTTTTTTGAAGTTGCGGCTCAAAGTAAACGCTGCGCTCAAGCCACTACCCAAATTGGTGTTGCTCAATACCATCGCTTCACGTACAGTGCTTACATTAGAACGGCTCGCAGCTTTCTTGTATGCAGCGCGCTCCCATTCGGTACCTGTGAAGTAAGTAGTATCGGACATGGCATAGTTGGCGTTGTACTGATACACACCGTTCAATTCTTTGGTGTAAATGATGTCAGCAGAGAAGTCCAAATCGAAAGGCAATTTCTTGTCGAAACCGATGCTGGTTCTCCAAACCTGTGGGAATTTGAAGTTGTTATCAACCTTGGCAAAAGAAGCGCCTGAAGGCAAGGTGCCTGGAGTGGTTGGGAATTTGTTCAAGTAAGCGGTTGGGTCTGCGTTGAATACATAACCGGCCAAATCAGCGGCTTTGGTTACTTCTACAGTGGCTTGCACACCATAGGCATTTGAAGGCTGGTTGGTGAACCAAACAAATGGCAAACGACCTGTGAATACACCGGTACCTCCACGAATGATCAAATCTTTGTCGCCTTTTACATCGTAGTTGAAACCTACACGGGGCGATACCAACGGAGAACCTGTGGGCCAGCTGTTGGGGTTGTATTTGATTTTGTTGCCTGAAGGGTCTTTGAACAACATGGCAGTATCGTACTTGATGAAACCTGCGTTGGCCTTTGATTCAGACAAGTAAATGGGCATATCAACACGCAAACCGGCAGTAATTTTCAATTTCTTGCTCGCGCGGAACTCGTCTTGCACGTAGGCGGCCAATTGACCGAACGACAATTCAGCACCAACAGGTGCAGCATCGCCACCGTAACCATAGGTCAAGGCAAAAGCAGAAGGAGCGGCACCGTTCAAGAACTGACTCAAAGAATCGTAACGGTAGTAGCTAGTACCATAACGTTGGAAAGCGTTACCCACATACATTTGGTCATAAGCAATACCGGCAGTGATGGTGTGCTTCTTCATGTTGTAGGTGATGTTGTCTATGAACGACAAAGTATTGTTGTTCACTTTGTTGTTGTAGCTGAATAATTCATAACCGAAACTGATATAGTTGTCGCCACCTTTTTTGATGTCTACGAATGGGAATGGTGTGCTGTTGGTACCACGGGCATCGGTGATGCTGGTGTAGGTAGCCAAGAACTGGTTGCTGATTTTGCTGCTCAAGTTGCTTTTCAATTCAGCGGCAACTGACCATACTTTGTTATCAAATGAATAGTTAGAGTTGGCGAAACTCATTGAGTTGTTCGACCAACGGTTTGAAGAAGAACGTGGGTTTGGTGCAGATGTACCATTCAATACTTGGTCGTTGGTGTTGTGCACAGAGTTGTAGCGCAAGCTGAATTTGTGCTTGGTAGAGATGTTCCAATCAACGCGGGC
This sequence comes from Bacteroidota bacterium, assembly GCA_027488495.1. Taxonomy (GTDB): domain Bacteria; phylum Bacteroidota; class Bacteroidia; order NS11-12g; family UBA955; genus UBA955. The sequence continues at coordinate 2,382 of JAIYBO010000127.1, forward strand.
CAAGAATTTTTGGTTGGCAGTATTGAAGTTGCCCAAATTTTCGTAGTCACCAGTTTCGTAACCATATTTTTCTTTCAAGTGGTTGCGAACCAAATCAAGATCCGTAGCCAATGTGCGAGACAAGTTAGGGTCTGATGCGCTCTGACCAGTACCTGGGCGTGATGCTTTCCACTGAAGGCCAGGGATTGAAGTTTTTTCGTTTTCGTAGTTTACGAAATAGAAAATTTTGTC
>JAIYBO010000150.1 GCA_027488495.1 Bacteroidota bacterium
GCTTCGCTGAAATTGCCTAAACTTGTACATCTATAATCATGTGCTTATCTCTTCAATTTTAACACAGTAACATTAGATGTCGGAGCCCTTAAAAATATCCATCCGTTTTTTTAATGACCATGAGGTTCGTGCCGTTTGGGATGATATCAATGCAAAATGGTGGTTTAGTGTACTGGATGTTGTAGGGGTTCTGAATGAAGAGGTTGATTATCAAAAGGTTAGGAATTATTGGAAATATCTTAAAGCGAAATTAAAAAAGGAAGATCTTCAGTTGGTTAGTGCCACTAACCAACTGAAATTAATTGCCAGCGACGGTAAAAAATACAATACCGACCTATTAGATAGCGAAGGCATCACTGCCTTGGCTAAGCACTTTCCCAATAATAAGGCCATGAAGTTTTTGGACTGGTTTCTCTATAGTGATACCAGTACCGACGGACAAAGTAAAAAAAAGGCTTACGCCCTGTTTGAAAGTAATCTCATTGATGAAATAGAGATTGGTACAACGAAGGGACTTCAACAAATCCACGGGTTTCTTTTTGGAGGATTGTATGATTTTGCGGCTCAAATCAGGACGAAAAACATTTCCAAAGGCGGATATCAATTTGTATATGCTCAACATCTCAATGCAACATTGAATGACATCGACAACATGCCACAGAATACATTGGATGAGATCATTCAAAAGTATGTCGCCATGAACAAAGCCCATCCTTTTATGGAAGGGAACGGCCGAAGTACGAGGGTATGGTTGGATTTGATGCTGAAAAAGAATCTTACAAAATGTGTGGATTGGAGTAAAATTAGCAAGGACAATTACATGAATGCCATGATTATTAGCACGGTTGATCAATCAGTTATTGAAATGCTCGTGTCGAGGGCCTTGACCGAAAAAATCAACGACCGCGAAATTTTCATGAAAGGCATCGACTACTCATACTACTACGAAGAATAATAATGTCACAATCAAACTGTAATAAGTATCTGCGATATTGATCGATTCAAATCCTAAGGATTTTACACGTCCAAGAATGGATTCATTTGCCCAAATCATCAAAACTTGCAATTTCTGCAAGTTTTGATGATTTATAGATGTGTACATGTGTGCTCAGTCCAGATGATGGAAAATTGCCTCAAGCCATTCCTTCGAATTTTTACAATCTGTAAAGTAAAAATCTACTAATCTGTAAAGTTGTTACATCATCGCATCGCTGGGGGCTTGATCGGTCAAGTAGGATTTCAATAAGAGCGATTGAGTGAATTAAAAGAAGTAACTTGGTGGAGCCAAATCGCTCAATACCCCCTACACCATGATACCCAAGCCAATTTGCAGCATTTGTCAAAGCCACAATCATGATTTCTACATAGAAACAACGGCAATGATGCACGTTGAAAAACGAGATATCTTTAGATTTAATCTGTGCCACAACTGCGAATCCATTTTTCTCACAAATCCAGTTCCGGAAAGTCAACTAAGTCAGTACTATACAGATGCCTACTTGCCCTACAGGGGAGAAAAAGCATGGGGTAAATACGCCAATTTCGTGGTTTGGGATGATCAAAAATTGAACGAACGCAGGGTCAAAATGGCCATGCAATACCTTCAACCAACTCCCGAAATTCATGTCCTGGATATCGGTTGTGGAAAGCCTGATTTTTTGGCACAATTGGCAGAAAAACCAAACATTCAAACCATGGGTGTTGATTTCACATCCGCCCAGTGGGATGACCCCAAATACAAAAATCTTACGCTCCTTGAAGGTGATTGGCGCAACATTGAACTAAATACACAGTTCGATCTCATTACGGCTTGGCACTATTTCGAGCACGATTATGATATTCATCAAACCATCGCAAAGTGCAGCCAACTGCTAAAACCCAATGGAATACTGCTCATTGAAGTTCCCATGTACCAAGGCATAATCCAAAAACTACAAAGACAATATTGGCAGGGTTGGCATTCGCCTCGACATATTAGTTTGTTCAGTTTCAAAAGCTGGAAAATGATTTTTCAGGAAAACGACTGGGAAATCGTGAAACACAACAAATTCGGCACCATGTCGGCCTTTACGCTTTGGTGGTTGGGTCATCAAGAAAAGAAAAATATCGATTGGAGTGGGTCCATGCAGGGGCACTTTTGGAATTTGGTCTTTTGGAAGGTACTGCTCATGCCATTCTTTGCGCTAGAGCGCTTGATTCCATTGGGTGTACAAACCATTGTTATTAGAAAAAAATAGGCAATGACAGAACAAATTACCACCGTTACCATTTTCAAAGTGAAGTCGGTTACCGCGAAATTTTGGGCTTTTCAGCAAGTTCCGCTCGCTATTTTTAGATTGAAACAAGTCCCAGGTTTAACATTTTTCAAATCGATGGGCTCTGGGGGAGGAAAAGGCTTCGATTTTATGCCCAGTTTCAGCACCTACGCCTGGCTCCTCGTTTGGGAATCTCAGCAGCACGCCGATGTTTTCTACGCAACGAATCCGTATTTTTTGAACTACCGGAAAAAGTGCCTATCCATACAAACATTATTCCTCAAAAACATTGTCTCCCACGGTAAATGGTCGGGCATGAGCCCTTTTCAGCAAGGAGCGATTATGGACGATACAAGCAAGATTGTTGCGCTCACCCGGGCTCGAATCAAATGGAATAGATTGTGGCAATTTTGGACGAAAGTAGGGCGCACGGCCAACGAGTTGTATAAATTCGAAGAGTTAGAGTATGCCATTGGCATTGGCGAATTGCCTTTCATTCAGCAAGCGACCATCAGCGTTTGGAAGAATTTTGACGCCATGAAACGATATGCCTATTTGGACGATACGCATAAAAATGTCATCAAACTCACCCAAAAGTATCAATGGTACAGCGAAGAGCTATTCGCCAGATTTATTCTTTTATCGACCCAAAATCATACGGCGAATGAGTGTCGACAATAAAAGGTAAAAAAAAGGCCCATGAAATTGACTTCATAGACCTTTGATTTTTTAAGAGATTGAAGGTTGCAATTTTTGGGTGTTCTGCGATTTCTTAATGGAATTGTATCATTTTGGGGATCCCAATTACTCCTGCGAAAAGTGTTTCCAGCTGTGTAGAAACTCCTGATAGGCCTTTACCGACTTTAGGTTTTGCGCACCATTGATGCCATGGCCGTTCAATTGGTAAGTGTAGGTTTTGTCCGCATCAATCACAAGGGTGTTGTTGTTGAGCTTGGGCACCGCACTGAAAGGGTTTTCGTAGGCAAAGAAACTTTTGTTATCGCTCAGTAGCACCACAAACACATTCGATTGATTCAGTTGAACCTGTACGATGCGTTTTCTTTTGAGTTCGTTCCAGTCGATATACTTCGATTTTCCCTGGCTTTTCAAACCAACCACCCAACTTTTATCGGTACCGCTCTTGGGGTTTGAGCCGGTCAATTCTTTCCTGCTTTTGCCACTTTCGTACTTGAGCGATGTATCGTAGTTGTCCCTGAATTCGGGGTTGGGCTGCATGATCAATGTATGCGGATACATCTTTTCCCAAGCCGCCAAACTGGTTTGGGTGGAATGAATCTCAGGCAGTTGCTTCCCTTTGAGCGGACCTGTTACGGCCTCCCCAGTGGCCTGCTGCCACCAACTTTTGGTGCTCGCATCTTCCAGCATCGCATTGAAATGGTCCATGCCCACCAACCGGAATTGTGCTTTTGTGCCATTCACGGTAGGACTGTAAACGCGACCGGTTCTACACACCGTGCAATAGGTGACGAGGATGTCTTTCCCGTCGATATCGTCGTAAACAAAGTGATGATAGCCCAGGAATTGTATCGGATAGGCCCTGGCTTTATCGCC
>JAIYBO010000136.1 GCA_027488495.1 Bacteroidota bacterium
ACAAAATCATTCATTTTATTTGTTTCTATTCTTTTTATTAGTTTTGTTTGGTAAGAATTGATTACCAAAACAAACCAATAACCCAAAAACAGAATGGACAGAATTTCAAAACTACTGAGACTATTCATAATCATTTCATGTTGTTACGGCTGTGCATCGTTACGACCAAAGTTACTACCAGCTACGAGCATGAAAAATTCTAGCCTTGATGGTTATAAGTATATATATGTATCTCCAACAAACAATGTGACATCAAGTTCTGGTTACATAATTAATGGCGATTTAACTTCCAAGACGAACACACTGAATCCAGCAGAATTAATCACAGGCATATTTATTAAAGAAGGATTAATTAGGTTACCTGAGTTAAAACCAGAATTTGCAGAAGAAACATTAATAATTAACTACGGCGAAAGCGGAAGACGCAATACTGGCTTAGGAGGTTACACACTTGAAGTAACGATTCAATTAATTTCAGCAAAAACGAGTTCATTGGTTTGTTCATGCACAGCTGAAGGGCAAGGCACAACTGAAGCTGATGATATAAGACAAGCCATCTCAAGGTGTTTAAATGAATTAACACCTTTGAAAAAATAAGTCATGATACGATGCGATAAAGAAGTATTTATTGTAGCAGATGAAAATGAGTTACAATTATCAGCCCTTGATGTCGAAGCGTTTGCTCATCGGACATGTTTTTGCTAAGGTGGAGGAAATCACGATGGATTTGGTTCAATACGATTTAAGTCAGATTGAATATTATACAGACAGCGCACACAACATGGTGGGGCGTGTATTGAGCTAGTATAGATTGATTTAGGAGGATTTTAAGAAGAAAATAAAATTGGATTTAATAGATAAATATTGTCGGCTTTTGGTCAAACTCAAACGAGCATATCAAAACGGCGGGGCTCCACATAAGCCTATTTTATTATTGGCAATATTGAAATCTGTTGAATCAAAAGTCATCACTTCAAATCGCATTTACATTACCCCGGAACTCATCATGAATTTCAGGGAACTGTGGAGCAAATTGGTAACAACCAAACATCAAATGAATTTCGCACTGCCATTTTTCCATATGCAGTCTGAACCGTTTTGGAGAATCATAACCAAACCAGGTGCATTTGTCCCACTAACAAGTTCTCACAGCATTAAAAGCTTGGGCTCATTGAATGAAAACATACAGTATGCAGAAATCGACAAGGAATTATGGGACTTGATGTTGAATGCGCAAACCAATCTCACTTTAACAAAGCTGTTATTATCAACTTATTTTTCAGAATCATCAAATGTCACCCTCGAATACGGGGAGCTCCACGAAATTGAGCATCAAATAATGCATGATGACCAGTATACATACAAAGCGCGAATTCTTGATATTGAAAATAATTACAACAATGAACAGGGACAAGAAATATTGTATATCCGATGTGGTATTTTCAAAAGAGAGATTCCCAAAATCTATAATTACACCTGTGCAATTTCTAAAATGAGAATCGCAACAAGCTCTAACGCACAATTGGTTGATGCCTGTCATATTGTTCCGTTTTCAGTTTCAAAAAACGACACCATTACCAATGGTATCTCTCTCTGTCCCAATCTTCACAGGGCATTCGATAGAGGATTAATAACCATTGATTCTAGTTACCGAGTAAAAGTATCACCCAAACTCACTGAAGACGATTCACCTTATTCCATTAAACAGTTTGAAGGGCAGGAGATCGTTTTACCCAGCATAACATCTCAATATCCATTGCTCGAAAATTTAGATTGGCATTCCAAAGAAAAATGGATTTCTAATTAACATTAATAATGCAAACATCCCTGGAATTTCGAGTTCCTGACTGTATTTTGCTATTTCATTCATGAAACACATCACAGTGGTTGCAGCAGTCATTGAACACAAAGGAAAATACTTGTGTGTTCAGCGGGGAATCAATAAATACGATTACATTTCAAAAAAATGGGAATTCCCTGGCGGTAAAGTTGAAGCTGACGAGTCTCCCGAAAATGCACTCATTCGCGAGATCCAGGAAGAACTAGCCATGGAGATTAATGAATTAGATTTCCTGATTACTGTTGAACACTCCTACCCGGATTTTCGTCTCACCATGCATACCTATTTGTGTAAATCGGAACAAACAACCCCTACACTGACAGAACATCTGGAATATACTTGGCAGTCCGCATCAGACATGAATCATCTTGACTGGGCCGCCGCAGATCTTCCTATCGTTGAAAAACTCATTACACTGTCATGAAATCCAAATTAACCGAAGGGTTTCAACATGGATTTATTGACGACAACAGTCAATACAGGGGCAATTTCACACCCCGAATCCTCACCAATTCCGGACAAAAATCAATTAAAGTCCTTTCTACCCTTTTGGATGAATTGGAAAACTGTCAAAGTTTCTGGTTCAACGTGGCATTTATAACGAGTAGCGGGGTCAAGACCATTCTGCAGTCGTTGCTGAAACTTCAAGACAAGAACATCCAAGGAACCATAGTAATTTCTGACTATCTCACCTTTAGCCAGCCCGGCGCGATGAAGCTCTTGTTGCAGTTTAAAAATATCGAATTGCGCATCGTTCAGAAACAAAGTCATCACGCCAAGGGATATCTATTCGATCACGGAGATTACCAATCTTTCATAGTAGGCAGTTCCAATCTCACACAAAATGCGCTGGCCGTAAATCGCGAGTTAAATATCCTACTGCATAGTTTGGAGCATGGCGCAACGCTCAAGGAACTGAGAGAGGAATTTCAATACGATTTAGATCATTCAGTAGTCGTTAACGAGGATTTTATTCGCATTTACGAGGAATATTACATTGCTCAACAAGTTAAAAATCTGATAGATCCGCAGGTTAAGTATCATACTTTACGCAATCGCCCTGAACCCAACTCAATGCAGCATCAAGCATTGATTAACTTAAGCGATATGCGTAGTGCGGGCAAAACCAAAGCATTGGTCATTTCAGCTACAGGGACAGGAAAAACGTATTTGGCGGCTTTCGACGTGAGATCTTTTGCGCCCAAACGAATGTTGTTCGTAATACATCGAGAGAACATCGCCCGGAAAGCATTGTTGTCGTTCCAAGAGATTATCATCGACGCTGACCTCACAGATTTTGGCGTGTATACTGGCAGTGAAAAAAACGCGGACGTCCGATACATGTTCGCCACAGCGCAGACATTGAGCAAAGAAGCACATCGCCTCAAGTTTGCCAAAGACCATTTCGATTATATCGTCATAGATGAAAGTCATCACGCTGGAGCAAAAATGTATGACGACATCATCGACTATTTTGAACCGAAGTTTCTACTGGGAATGACCGCCACCCCGGAGCGTACAGATGGCTTTGACATTTATTCAAAATTCGACCACAACGTCGCCTACGAAATCCGGTTGCATACTGCACTAAAGGCAGATTTGTTAACACCATTTCATTACTTCGGGATATCGGACCTCACGGTAGATGGCCAAGCACTTGAAGAAAAGGCGGATTTCAACTTATTGGTATCGGAAGAACGGATTGACAGAATCATCGAATCCATTGGTAGATATGGCGCCGATTTGGACGAAATACGGGGCTTGATTTTTTGCTCCAAAGTAGAAGAATGTTATGCCATTGCAGAGAAACTCAGCGAGCGCGGGTATCCATCGATTGGGTTGACCGGGGAAGACAAGGAATCTGCGAGGGCCGCGGGAATACAAAGACTGGAAACGAGTGATTTAACTGGCAAAATTGACTTTATCGTTTGTCGGGATATCTTCAACGAGGGGATAGACATTCCCAGAATCAATTTGATTTTAATGCTTCGTCCTACTGAATCGGCAATCGTTTTTGTACAGCAGTTGGGTCGGGGATTGCGAAAGGCCGAGAACAAAGAGTATTTGACCGTTTTGGACTTTATCGGAAATTACAAGAATAACTTTCTGGTGCCCATTGCTTTGTACGGTGATACGTCGTTCAACAAGGACAGAATTCGGCGATGTTTGGTAAATGGATCGGACTTGATTCCGGGGGCATCTACCATCAATTTTGATGAGATCACAAAAGAGAGAATTTTCAAGTCATTGAATGATGCTAATTTGAGCAAGTTCAAAGATTTAAAAACGGATTTCGAATTGCTGAAGTTTCAGTTGGGGCGAACACCATTGATGATGGATTTCATTGAACATGGATCAAGGGACCCATTCACGTTTGTTGCCGAATACAAATCTTATTATGGGTTTTTGATCAAGGTTTTACCCAATGATTGGAAATTACCTAAAAGATCTTTGAAGATATTGGAGTCGTTATCTATGGAAGTGCTCAACGGAAAACGCGTAGAGGAGGCCTTGATATTAAGGGCATTGCTAAACAATTTCGAGACACAACCGGTGGGCGGCAATATGGCAATGGATGGAGTTTTCAATGAGAAAAATGGGTTTACGGATTCTCTGAGTGCTGAAAAATTGCGGTCATACGTTCATAATCTCAATTTGCGATTTGCGACGGAGAACAAGGACGGCAAGTTAACTGCGATTGGCGAAATCAATGATTTCAAGTTGATAGAATTCAATGAATCGGGCGGCATATTGTCGTTAGGCATGGACTTAATGGAGGGCTTGAGAACGCCAGAATTCAAACTATTGTTACACGACACTGTGAATGCGAGTATTCACAAACATTGTTTATTCTATGACGGCGAAAATTGCAATGGATTTCATTTATACGGGAAGTATTCGCGGAAGGATGTATTCAGAATTTTGGGCTGGGATCAGAATCCGTTGGCACAGAATGTAGGGGGTTATGTTTTTGACAAGGAAAAAACCCAATGTCCGATCTTCGTGACTTACAACAAGCAGGATTTCCACGATTACGAGGACAAATTCTTGAGTGATCGGGTTTTGGAATATTTCAGCAAACGCAAGAGAACATTGAGTAGTCCTGAGATAGTGCAATTTCAGACCAACAAATCGTTGCGTATTCCTTTATTCATCAAAAAGGAGGACGACGAGGGCACTGAATTTTATTACATGGGTGATATTACCGCCATTGATGACAGTTACGAGCAAATCAGATCAGCGGATGGCATCAATTTGGTCAAAATGCGTTTCCAGCTAAAGCACGCCGTGAGCAATAGCATCATGAAGTATTTGCATAGTTAGGTTGAAATTTATTCAATTGTTTTGACCTGTTAATATTGTTAAAAATCAATATTACCAAGGCCTGCAAAACATTAGGGTTCTCTAAATCGCAGAAATATCATCAAAGTAAGACGGATTATTCTGAGGTGGTCAACAAACTGAATGACTACCCAACGAAATCGATTTGAGTTAATTATTGGGTTTTGCCAAATTATTCCCGATTCGCATTCTAAGAAAACTGCAAATTAAAACATTAGCAATTTTTCAAATCAATAAAAAACGGAAAATCGCAAAAACACCCTTTGTAATTTACGGATTATCGCAAAAAATTCATTCATCCATCCACCTCCAATAAATTAACATTGTGCATGATTAAGTTTACAAGTCGCAGAATTGTTTTCACCTTACTGATCCTACTGCTAACCCAAGGTTGCTCCGTAAACAAGCGATACCACAATACTGGTTTGAATATTCAATGGAATTGGCATTTAAAATCCAATACCTCCAGCTCAAAAATCGGACTCGGCAATAAAAAACCATCAGAACAAACCAAACCGATATATAAAACAGTAATTCCATTAAAAGAGAGCGACCGTTCTTTCGTTGCGATGGTACCGGCGATTTCTGCCCCGCTGAAAACTGACGTCAAGAATCTACAGACAAAGCCCCAAAACAATGCATTGTTTCAAAGCAACCAATTGTTTTCTGAAACTACGATCAAAGTATCGAAAATCACAAGGGACCCTTCGCCCAATGATAAAAAATCGAACACTAAAAAATCAGGAATTGTAGCAGCAGTTACCGGCTTAGTATTGAATTCCATTGCATTTCTCAGTGGTGTATTAATTGCTGCCACCGTAGGCATTGGTTGGGGTAGCGTTCAGGGGTTATTCTGGATACTTTGGATACTTGGTTGCTTCCCATTGCTCACATTTGGGTTGGTATTCACCATTATTGGTGCAATAAAAATGAGTCAAGCGAGCAACGAACCGTCGAATAAGAAACTTATTTTATCTGCCGCAGCCATTTTTGCATTGTTGGGTGCCGTCATCATTTTTATCATCCTCTTGGGATCTTAAATCGATGATTTTTTAACCACACTAACACATTCGAATTCAGTATAGATTCCTCGGGCTATATATTTGAACCCACAGTTTAAACCATTCCCACACTTACATTCTAAACGGGTAGATTATCATAAAAAAGTGCGCCGCGAACACCGTACGTTGGAGAAACCAAAAACGATGGAGATACTCGACGAACAACATTTGAAATTATTTGAAAAGAATTAATTTAATTTGTTTTACACAATCCATGAAAGCAATTTTTATAACCTTATCGGCGATCCTTTTGTCTTTAAATTTAAGCGCCCAATCAGCAGAAAATCAGCACTTGCTGTTTAAAGGCGTACCAATCGATGGTACGCTGAGTGAGTATGTTGAGAAAATGAAGTTGAATGGGTTTACATTGTTAGACTCAACAAATTACGGAGCAATGTTTAATGGTGAATTTGCAAACTATCAAAATTGCAAAATTGGTGTGGGTACTTCAAATAAAAAAGATTTGGTCAGCACTGTTTTCGTACTGTTTCCAGAACGTAAGGAATGGAATGATCTTTATGGAGACTACAACCGACTCAAACAAATGCTTTCGGAAAAATACGGTCCTCCAAACGAATCGAAAGAAAAATGGGAAAATGATTATGAACCCTCGTTAGCATTCAGAATGTCGGCTATAAAACGCGGAGAGTGCAATTTCACAACAACCTTTGTTACACCAAATGGCAAAATCCAATTGAGAATAGAACATCAAGATGCCACCTGTTTTGTTTTCCTTGGATACTTCGACAAAATCAACGGTGAGATCATGAAAGCCAAGGCCATTGATGATTTGTAAATGTTTCGACTTCCAAACACAGCGAATCTTTTTCCCATCGTAACATATCCCAGCCCAGCCCCACAAAAATCCACCCAATATGAGATAAATTCGTAGGATGAGATCAATCCTTGCCATCATCCTGCTTTTTGCATCGAAAGCCCTTTGCGCTCAGTCTTTCCCGTTTTTTGCATTGGCCAACGGCGGCACCGTGATGAGCGATAAACCCGGTGTTCTCACCCTTACAGATTCTTCAGTTTCC
>JAIYBO010000253.1 GCA_027488495.1 Bacteroidota bacterium
TCTTCAGGTAAAATCACTTCATCCACAAAGCCCCTCGCCGCTGCTCTGTAAGGATTGGCGAACAAATCGCTGTATTCCTTTTCCTTTTCTTTCCAAGCTGCATCTCTGTCTTCGGCCGCGTCAATGTCTCTTTTGAAAATGATTTCGTCAGCGCCCTTGGCCCCCATCACCGCAATCTCTGCCGTTGGCCAGGCGAAATTCAAATCTGCTCCGATGTGTTTGCTGTTCATCACATCATATGCACCGCCATACGCCTTGCGTGTAATCACTGTAATACGTGGTACCGTGGCCTCGCTGAAAGCATAAAGCAATTTAGCTCCATTTGTGATAATGGCATTCCATTCTTGATCAGTCCCCGGTAAAAATCCTGGGACATCTTCAAACACCAACAAAGGAATGTTAAATGCATCACAAAAACGCACGAAACGCGCCGCCTTTTGGGAACTGTGCACATCCAACACCCCAGCCAAAAACGCAGGTTGGTTGGCAACGATACCTATGCTTCTGCCTGCCAATCGACCAAAACCCACCACGATATTCTCGGCATATGCTCCGTGAACTTCAAAAAAACTATCTGTATCAACAATCCCTTGGATCACTTCTTTGATGTCGTAGGGCTGATTGGGATTTTCAGGAACGATGTCGTTCAGCACTTCACGAATTTCATTGCCTCCATTGTATGGCAATCCAGGTGCTTTTTCCTCACAATTCTGAGGCACATAAGACAACAATTTTCTCAAATTCTGGATACAGACTACTTCATTGGCTGCGGTAAAATGGGCTACCCCACTTTTTGAACTGTGCACCGAGGCACCGCCCAATTCTTCGCTGCTCACATCTTCGTTTGTTACTGTTTTTACAACATTGGGTCCTGTAACAAACATATAGCTGGTATTCTCCACCATGAAGATAAAATCTGTTAATGCCGGAGAATAAACGGCACCCCCCGCGCATGGGCCCATGATGGCAGAAATCTGGGGAATCACACCGCTGCTTTGAACATTTTTATAAAAAATATCGGCATACCCACCCAACGAAACCACACCCTCTTGAATCCTCGCCCCACCTGAATCGTTCATACCAATCAATGGCGCGCCATTGGCCAATGCCATATCCATGATTTTGCAAATTTTCTCGGCATGAGTTTCACTCAAAGAACCTCCAAAAACGGTAAAATCTTGCGAAAACACATATACCAATCGGCCACTCACCTTCCCGTATCCAGTGACTACACCATCGCCCAAAAACTGCTGTTTTTCCATACCGAAATCGGTACTTCTATGGGTAACAAATGCGCCAATCTCACAAAATGTACCTTCATCCAACAACAGTTGAATGCGCTCGCGGGCTGTTAATTTACCCTTTTTGTGTTGAGAATCAATTCGGGCCTGACCTCCACCCATAGCCGCTTCGTTGCGTTTCTGGATGAGTGTATTTTTGCGTGAATCCATATGTGGCAAATTTACACATCGCCACGCGAAAGCTGAAGAAAAAGATTGTAATTAATTCGATCCTGGGGAATCTTTCAATGCAGAAAGATCAAACAGCAAAGAAAAACGCATTTGATTTTGCAAAGGATGCCTGTTTGCAAATGGAACCAAATAAGCAGCGTCAATGGTAAAGGTATTGTATTTGAGACCCAGACCTATGGTACCATACTGTCTTCCACCCTTGGTTTTGGCCTCATAAAAAGCCCCTGCGCGCAAGACAAACAAATCGTTGTAAATGTATTCTGTACCCAAACTGAAATTGTATTCTTTGGCCTCCTCCGCAAATCCACCCGGCGCATCATAGAACGACTGAATCATGCCTTGAATGGTATTCACATTTGGGTCGATACCGGTGAACTGACGAACACCGCTCACGAATGAATCCTCTCCATTATAAGAAACCAAGTAATAAGGTCTGGTAGGCACCAATAACTTGTTTACGTCGGCATACACGTTGATCACGTTATAATCATCGATTTTGTGACTGTAACCCACACCCAATTTCAGGTTTGTAGGAATGAAATCGCGCTTCTCTTTGGAAGAATAAGTCATCTTTGAACCGATGTTTTGGATGTTTAAACCAAATTGCAACTTATCGAAACCGCCTTTGGGGTTTTTCACTTCGGTTTTGTAGAGCAAATTCACATCACCCGCAGCACCCATGGCCGCTTTGTAATCAATGCCATTGAAAGCGCGATTACCTGTAAGGTTGCTGTAAATGAACCTCAAATTCACGCCCATTGAAAAATTGTTGTTGAATTGTGTGGCATACCCCCCGTCGAAAGCAAATTCGTTGGGATTGAAATTACCCGTGGGATTTCCTTCGAAATCGGTGAACTGAATGTTTCCCAAAGAGAAGTATCTCATCGAACCACATACCGCTGAACCCTTACCTACTTTGGCATAACCAGACAAATATGAGAATCCTACATCGTCAACCAATTGGCGCAACCAAGGGGCATAAGACAATGAAAAACCCGTTTTATTTTTGGCGTGAACCAAGTTTGCCATGTTCCAAGACCCGCTGTTTGCATCTGGATTGAACAATGCCACACCAACATCGCCCATTGCTGCGGAACGACTGTCGGGCGTAATGGTTAAAAATGGCACCATCGTGGTCACAGTATTCAATTGACCGGCTAATTGCTTAGAAGTCAAAGATGTAGATTGAGCCTGCAAAGAAGCCCATGCAGTAATCGATAATAGAGCAATGGCTGCTGTTTTTTTCATAGTGCGTAATGGCAAAAATATGATATCAGAATTGTGCATCCTAATTGATTGATAAAGATATCTAAAATAAACGAAAGAAATTCAAAATCATTGTGCTTTCACGAACTTTCCACCCACCTTGGCTTCTAGTCCATCTTCTGTGAGCAACAACACTTGATAAAAGTAAATCCCCCCTTGCAAATCGGCACCCGAAGATGATTTCCCATCCCAATCAATGACCGTCATTTTTGCTTGAGCAGACTCTTGCCATTGCTGTCCATCCGCCAAAACACGGCCCGAAGCATCCATTACCTTCCATTTCACAGTGAGATTCTCACCTGGCAAACTGTGTTGCACCCATACCTTCAACTCATCGTAAAATGGTTGTGGGAAAGCACCTGACCCTGTCACTTCCAATGTTCTTGGCGGTATCACCAAACATTGAACCATCCCCTTACCTGGGTTATTGTAAATATCCCAAGCTTTACAAGTAAATGTATGTCTACCAGGGATCAAACCAGACAATGGAAAACGCACGGTTCCTCTGGTGTAACTGTTCACATCATAACTAAAATAATCGTTAAGTACAAAATTCTGTTGCTTTTCGGTTCCTTCGTCAACAATCAGTTGCAGGTCTCGGCCGATGCCTACGCCAGTAGAATTGATCCCATCTTTATCGAATATACGGGCCACAAAATCCACATCGCGAGCTACCTTTCCGCCATTTGAAAAAGTGGTGTCTTGCATAAATGCCTTCACTTCCGGACCATCCACATCGATTTGCGACACTTGCTCACTGCCACCGATGAAAAACTGCCATGAACCGGCGGCATCTGTAAGATTGTTATGAGCGTAGAACTTTGCCAAGCCAATGCCATAATTGTATGCAATGTCTTTGGGCACTGAAAACACCAACTCGAATTTTCCATTTTTTACGGTCACTTGCCCATTGAACAAGATGCCAGACTGCTCAGAAAATGCCACTGGTTTGGCCTGCCCATCGTTATTGAGGGTATACTTTTGTATGGGTTTGTCGAAAATTTTCACCCACATCGTGCCATTGAACCCGATAAATTCACCCACCAAACGCTCATTGATGTGGCCCTTTAAATGAATAACAGAAAATGCTTTCACTGTGTCGCGGAACGCACTCACGTGTTTACCCTGAACTGAATCTACTTGTATCAAGTGCTTTGGAAATGCGATGGGCATGCTCGCATCGCCCAGCAAGGCAAATTTATTGTCTTCAGAGTTGTAGGTTGGTCGGTTTTTCATACGCTGAAAAACTTCACCCAGCGTGGGAATGGGCTCATTGGGCTTGGGGAATCCGTAGTTCGTCCAAAAATCTCTATTGATCTGGGTATTTCCACTTACATAAACCAACCGCGTAGTGCTCATCAAAGCGATGGCGCCCCCTTTTGGATTCAGCAAGGTTAGTTCTCCCGCACTTTGGTTTTTGGGGTCATCAAATGCACTGAACTCACAGGTTGCCGTGAATAATATGGGCATTTTATAAGTATTCTCCCAGCTGTTCACCATGGGAATATCAAGAATCGATTCTTGGGCCCAGCCTTTGATGCCGCCATGACCTTGATAATTAAAGAACAAGGCTCCGTCTTTCATGGTACGATTGATGGCCGCACTCATTTCAGGGTACTTTTCATTGTTGCCCGTGGTAGACTGCGAAAAGGCATCTGTATACAATTTATTTACGTTGAGATAAGGGAAAAACTGATTGATGTAATTGGAGTTGTATTCAGATTCAGTGACAAACTCTGTCTCCCAACTTTCGTCTACATCATCGCAAGCAAAAGCGATATTTGATCGCCATGGACCCAATGATTTGGGCGAACCATACCTTTCTAACTTGGCGACAACACCCGTGGCTTCTGCCAAAGTTCTGGCCGGAATCCTACCAACAGATATGGCCAATTTGCCCTTTGTTTTCATCGGATCGCCTTCGTTTGAATCCAAAAAACCCAAAAAATCGTCTAGACAAAAGGAGCCCGCGCCCGCATTCCCTGTGGATTGATATATTGGAACAAAATTGGTGTTGTCTACCACCCGATTCTTCATATCGTAAGAGGCCGCACCCAAAATGGTGACAAATCGAAATTTACTTCCCGATTGCTGTGCAAATAACCTGCGCCAACGGAAGTAATCTCTCAAAGCAACCAAATCTTGCTGTCCGCCAGAAAACTCGTTGTAAATCTCCTGTGGCGTAATCACCGCAACCGTATAACCCGGATTGATTTTGCGGTAATTGGCCAATTGATTGGCTGCTGCCATGAAATTGGGATGGGTTAAAATAACAAGTTCGGCGCTGTTTTCAAATGCTTTGTTTTGCGCAGCCAACATCGTCCTGACCTGCACTTGCAAGAATTTCGCATTGTTTTTTGGAAATGAAATGAACGTATGATGTGGTTCATCTTTGGACAGTAAAATACGCAAATCTCCCCCGCCCAATTGTTCGATGTTACAAATTTTGGGCATCAACGGATTCGAAACATTCCAAACATTCACTTGAGTGTCCTGTGACGACCATTGAAAGAACACATTTTGATTGCTCGATGCGAGTTCTTGGTTTCGCAGGAAAGATGTTGCAGAGGGTTTGTGCACCCCACTTTGCCAAGTTTTTACCTCAAAGTAATCCAACAGCACGTAAGATTTGGTATTGGGGCGATTCAGTTTGAATTGCAAATTCAAGTTTGAGCCCTGCACAGGGACTTTCATTGTAGCATTCAATAAATAATAGGGTTCGTAGGTGCCACCTATCGACCGCAACTTGTAGCGAACAACCTTTCCATTGGCGGTTACAATGAGAGATCCAGTATCGTCTGTTACAAATGACGCGATTTGGAAATCCAGCTCTATACTATCCACTCCGTTTGGAATGCTGCGTTGAAAAGACCGAAACAAAGTTTCATTACCCAATCGCTCGCCAAACCACATTCTTCCCATAGAGTTTGGGTTCACCATATCGCTATCGTGAAAATCATATTGCTCTATACCCTTCACAGTATAACCAATTGCGCCGATTGCCGCTTTTTGATTCATGGTTCGCAATCCTTTTTCATCGGAATGACCGATCACAAACTGCGTTTTATCTGCATAAAAATTGGAGAAGTGCTGGTAGCTGAACTGACTGAAAGACCAATCCTTGGTGGATTGAGCATAAAATATCACTGCATCACCATCGTTCCATACGCCATCTGCTTCACCAATCACTTGGCAAGGAATCTGGTGCGATTGCGCTCGAACCAAAGCTGAATTGGTTTCTGGCAAACCTTCACCTTGTGCACCATAAATCTGAAAATTTCTTGGGTCTGAGGAAGCCACATCCAATCCCATGTTCTTCAATTCGGCCATGGTAATTTTATACATACCAGACGATCCCGTTTCGATCGCGGCCCACTTTCCTTTTGATAGGAATGATTGTGCCTGTAACGAAAGGGACAAAGCAGCGAAAACAGTGGTGATGATTAACCTTGGGTGCATTACAAATTTCAAAACGTAAAATAACACAAAATCATGGATATATTTTGTCACGGTATTGTCATGTACGATGAATTTTAACCATTTCCAAGAAAGTTTGTTTGTAAAATCAATAATTTGTGCATTGATTCGTTTTTATTTGTAAGTTTGTTAGACGTACCACATGAAAAGAGTTTTACGAGCACTTAGTCTCGGCTTGATTGGAGGGATTTCCCTCAGCGTTCAGGCCCAAGATCCAGAACTTACGCAGTTCTACGCGGCACCAGTATACACCAACCCTGCGTTGGCTGGATCTGCTGTCTGCGCTTACGGAGCAGCTGGGCGTATGTCGCTCAACTACCGAAACCAATGGCCCAACTTACCAGGAACTTTCCGTTCATTTTGTGCATCATGGGATCAACACATCCCGAGCGTTGGTGGTGGATTGGGAGCAATGGTATTCCACGATATCGCTGGTGCGGGATTGTTAACTTCTACTACTGTGAGCGGTGTTTACAGCTATTTGTTACCATTGGATCGCGGTAGAATGTACATGCGTTTTGGATTACAAGGTTCATTCACCAACAAATCCATCAATTTCAGTCGTTTGAAATTTGCAGACCAAATCAACCCCACCCAAGGATTTGTTTTACCTACAGGTGAGCAAGCCCCAGCAAATGGTGGTGTGAAAAACTATCCCAACTTCAACGCCGGATGGGTAATGTATACCAGCAAGTTCTACATGGGATTTGCGGCACACAACATCATTGAGCCCAACTGGAGTTTTTACAACAACCCCGATGAAGTATTGCCAATGCGTTTAACTGCCCATGCCGGTGCCGTTATTCCAATGACTAGAAGCAGATTCGAAGAAAATACCATTTCTCCAAACGCATTGTTCATGAAACAGCGCAATTTCACTCAGTTGAATTTGGGTTTCTACGCCAACAAAGGTCCATTGGTAACCGGTTTGTGGTTCCGTCAAACCTTCGGCGCATTCAAGAATTCAGATGCGGTGATTATGTTGGTTGGATTTAGAAAGAATCGATTCAAATTTGGTTATAGCTATGACTTTACTGTGAGCGATGGTCGCAGTGCCATCCCATCTTCTCACGAGGTAAGTGCAACGATTGATTGGTGCGTACCTCCAGGAAGAACGCCATTCAAACCACTGCGTTGTCCTGAATTTTGATCTACAACAGTTTATCAACACAATAAATTTGAGAAAAAGCCCAACCCCGTTGGGCTTTTTTATTGCGCATGTTGAAAAAAAATATATATTTGCAAATAATACACATAATCTGTCGTTATTAATAACTAAGAATGCAAACCGTGTTAACAAAAAATCGCACTTGGATTTGGGCCGTAGCTGCCATGGTAGCTGCCAGTGCTTGCGGTCCAAAGAATGTAAGCAAGACCACAGGTCAAGCCTACAACAGCCCTAAATGGGGTGGATTTGCCAATCCTAAGTACAGGGGTCAAGAAACCGGGCCAGGTTTGGTGTTGGTTGAAGGCGGATCTTTCACTATGGGTTCTACTGAGAAAGACCTTCAGTTCGACAACAACAATGCCGAAAGGACAGTCACTGTAAATTCATTCTATATGGATGAAGTAGAAGTAAGTAACCTCCAATATCGCGAGTACGTATATTGGTTGATGCGTACTTACATCAGTTACCCAGAGGTTTACCAAAGAGCTCTCCCCGATTCATTGTGTTGGAGAAGCAAATTGGCATTCAACGAACCTTTCGTGGAGTATTACTTCCGTCACCCATCTTACAAAGACTATCCTGTTGTAGGTGTAAACTGGCAACAAGCGTCTGAGTTCGCTCAATGGAGAACTGAACGTGTGAACGAAACCATCTTGGATCGTGAAGGCATTATCAAATATGATATTGTTACAGATGCAAATGATGACAACACTTTCCACACAAGAACTTATTTGGCTGGCCAGTATGATTTCATCAAAAAGGGCAAAAAACCTTTAAGTGACTTTAGCAAGAAGAAGAAAAAAGACCAAAAGCGTTTCAAAGTAAACATGGAAGATGGCATCATGTTGCCTGAGTACCGTTTACCAACTGAAGCTGAATGGGAATATGCCGCTCAAGCCAACATCGGCGATGTTAATTTCAACAACGTAGAGCAAAAGAAAATTTATGGTTGGAATGATTACACCATCCGTATCAAAGAAGAGAAAGAGAAAGATCGTGGTAAGATTCGTTTGAACGCCATGGTGGGTAAAGGTGACTTCGGTGGAGTTGCTGGTGGTCCTTTGAACGACGGTGGTTTTGTACCTACTCCCGTTTATTCATACTGGCCCAACTCATACGGCTTGTATAACATGGAAGGCAACGTAGCTGAGTGGACCATGGATATCTACCGTCCGCTTTCTCAAGAAGATTTCGATGCATTCATGCCATTCCGTGGTAACGTATACAAAACTTTGGTTTTGGATCAATACGGTGTAATCGAACAGAAAGATTCATTGGGTCGTTTGTTGTATCGTGATGTAACTGAGCGTGAAAACGTGAATCGCAGAAACTACAAAAAAGCCGATAACATTGGCTTCAAAGACGAAGAGAACTACAACAATGGCGATATGACCTACGAATACGGTGTTACGTCTTTGGTAAACAACAAAGCGCGTGTTTACAAAGGTGCATCTTGGAACGATCGTGTATATTGGGCTTCCCCAGGTACTCGCAGATTCTTGGATGAAAAACAAAGCCAATCAAACATCGGATTCCGTTGTGCGATGATTCGCATCGGTTCTCCCGTTGGAAATGGCAAAAAGAAATACAACAACCTACCTAGCTCTGGTATCGATAAAAAGACCAAGCGTCGTAGATAATAGATATTCATTTCAAACAAAAAGGGCCGCTCAATGAGTGGCCCTTTTTGTTTCGAGTATATGGTATCCTATAAACATTGAATCAAAAAAACTGTACGATGATTCTGTAATACATTCAAGATGAAGCGATTGATCTCATTAGAAACCTGTGAATCCACAGAAATATCAATAAAAAGAAAAGCCCCGTTTCCGGGGCTTTTGTGTGCTCTTAGAGCGAGAAACGAGACTCGAACTCGCGACCCCAACCTTGGCAAGGTTGTGCTCTACCAACTGAGCTATTCTCGCTTGTGATTTGATCTCTCAAACGTGGTGCAAAAATACGGCAAACTTTCCTATCCGTCAAGTAGAAATAGAAAAAAAATAAAAAAGGCAGTCCTGTAAGCCGGGTTCTGTTCCCAAGTTGCCTCGGGCTTCTATCATTGATCTAGGATGTCACTCGCGCGACATCTCCATCGGTCTACCCTCCTGGCTTGCCGAAGCAATGGAGCGGGTCGCCCTTTGATCCAGGTTTATTTGACCTTTCAACCCGCAAGGTTTTTCCCAATTCCAAATCACTTTGGAACGAGTGGGCTCTTACCCCACTTTTTCACCCTTACCCCCCGAAGGTGGCGGTTTAGCTTTCTGTGACACTATCTGTCGTTCAGAACCGAAATCCCAAACGCCTTCTTGTTAAGAAGTGCGGTACCCTGTGTTGCCCGGACTTTCCTATTCGCTTTTACGAATCGATAGAACGGACTGCCTTTTCAAAGGTACAACGCAAATTGGTGGAAAACACAACCCTACTTCACAATCGCGATTTCCTATCTTTGTGGAATAGAAGTATGGAAACACAATTTGAGGCGGTCATCGGTTTGGAAATTCACGTGCAGTTGCAAACATTGAGCAAGGCATTTTCTGCAGATAGCATCGAATACGGCGCATTGCCAAATACGCAAGTAAGTCCCATCAGTTTGGGCCATCCCGGCACATTGCCCATGCACAACAAGGCAGCCATAGATAATGCTATCAAAATGGGCTTGGCTTTGAATTGCGATATTCGTAAGGTGAATCGATATGCGAGAAAAAACTACTTCTACGCCGATTTGCCCAAAGGCTACCAAATCACTCAGTTCGATACGCCATTGTGCAACAACGGTGCTGTACGCATTAAATTGAGCGATGGTAGCGTGAAAGATATTCGGTTAACGCGCATCCACATGGAGGAAGATACAGGCAAGAGCATGCACGATCAAGACCTGTACGATACTTTGGTAGACTACAACCGTGCGGGTACAGCCCTCATTGAGGTAGTTACCGAACCTGATATCAAAACCGGTGAAGAAGCGTATGCTTTCGTCACAGAAATCCGCCGATTGGTGAGATACCTCGAAATTTGCGATGGCAACATGGAAGAAGGCAGTTTGCGTTGCGATGCCAACATTTCTATTATGCCCAAAGGCTCTAAAGTTTTTGGTACCAAGGTAGAAGTGAAAAACATGAACTCCATTTCCAATGTGAAACGGGCCATTGACTTCGAAATAAAACGTCAAACCGAGGTATTATTGAACGGTGGCAGCATCGATGGTGAAACCCGCGGGTTCAATGGATTGAACGGATCCACATTCAGTATGCGAAAAAAGGAAGCGGTAAACGATTATCGCTATTTCCCTGAGCCCGACCTTCCACCCACCATCGTAACGGAAGCCTATTTGGAAGAAGTTCGCTTGCGCATGCCCGAATTACCAACTGCATTGTATCACCGATTTACCGAGCAGTATGGCCTAAGCGATTATGACGCTTCTGTTTTGGTAGACGATAAACACAGTGCCTTGTATTTTGAAAAAGTTGTTGGCATTTCCCCCAAGTATAAACAAGTAAGCAATTGGATTTCCGGTCCCATTCGGGGCTATCTCAACGAGAATGCCTTGGGAATGGAAGATTTCACACTCAGTCCTCAGCAGATTGCAGAAATCATTGAGCTCATTGAAGCCAATAAAATCAGCCATACCGCAGCCACACAACAACTATTCCCGGCCCTTACACAAAATCCAAGCAGCACCGCTACCCAATTGGTTGAGTCACTGGGATTGGCGAATATCACCGATGCCTCTTTCATTGAAAACTTGGTACAAGAAGTATTGGCTGAGTTCCCAGAAAAAGTGGCAGAGTATCGTGCCGGTAAATTGGGATTATTGGGCTTGTTTGTTGGCGAAGTGATGAAGCGATCCAAAGGGAAAGCCGATCCAAAAACCGCTAACGCATCTGTAAAATCGGCATTGGATCAAGCTTAATTGGAGGAATGATGCGCTTTGGGATGGCCCTTGGCCTAATGGCAATTTGGTGTATTGATGTGTTTTCACAATCAAAACCCCTACCCAACTATCCCAAAAGTTTACCGTTTTTAGATACCACCGCGAACCATTTCCAATCGCAACAA
>JAIYBO010000076.1 GCA_027488495.1 Bacteroidota bacterium
AGGCGGTCCATTCGCTGTGCGAAAAATTCAAATCGGCTGTAAATACCGCCGTGGTGATCAATGCCAAGGTGACCATCAAAAAGAGTATCGTTCTTACCATGGGATGCAATTAACACATTGGCATTCAATTATCAAATAAATTGGATTGGACAACATATGGTTTGAACCTTTTTTGGGTGATTTCCTTGGCGACATCTATCTTCGCTTGGTAGATTCCCGTTGATTAAGAACCGTTCTCATTGTCAAATTGTGTCTTTTCGAAGGCTGCTATTGTTCCCATGGATAGTGGGGATTCCCTTTTTGTGCCTCTTGTTATCACCAAACACAGCAGAAGCACAATTCGCACTTTCCTTGGAGCGATTGCAGGGCCGAATGGTATCACACAGTGTGAACAACGCCAGCATGGCGGGTCCTGTTGGTGGATGGCAATTCCAAGCCGATTGGAGAATGGGCAATGGTTGGGAACTTCAGCAAAAACCTCGTTATATTGGACTAGCGCTTTACGGGTTTGATATGGGCGATGATCGGCGAGAAAAGGACTATGAGGCGTTGCATGGTGCACAAAACGATGGATTATACGCCAGAGGGGGAAAGGTGTTTGCCTTCGCAGGGGCCGTTGGACAGCAATTGAGCCTTTTGCCAAAACTTGATTTTCGATATCAATGGGCTACGGGCGTATCCTATCACACTGCGTATTACAATGCAGCAAATAACCCTGCAAATTTGGCCATTTCAACTCGCTTGAATTTTGCTGGGCAGCTTCGGGCCGATTTGCTTTGTAAACTGAGTTATAACTCTTCTCTTTTGATTGGCGGTAGCATATCCCACTTTTCCAACGCCAATTATCGCCGCCCCAATGTGGGTTACAACATCGTACATGGGAATTTGGCTTGGCAATATCGACTTGCTCCACCCACGCATTGCGAGCGCAAAGATGGTCGTTTCATACAATACCCGGCCCTTTTCAATAGGCTTTCAAGATCCCAAGTTGCATTGCGGGGGGGATATCGAATGTTTACCCTGAAGGAACCCTATTTTTTCCCAATTCTCATCGGCGAATGGAATCACCGAATTTCTTTTTATTCGTCTAGCGTAAACAAAACCGAGAGCCTCGACAACAATGCCCAGCAGCATCCCCCTTTGCATGAATGGAGATATGGTTTGAACATGTTTGCTGAATTGCCAACTGCTGTAAATGCTCGGCATGCTGAGCTTGCGGCGTTTGCGCGACATTTATTTCGCATGGGTAGATTTGATTTACTGCTGGATTTGGGTGTGTATTTACATAGGCCTATGGATGGCAAAACACAGTTCTATAATTGTTTGGGATTTCAGTACCGACTAACCGATCGTTGGATTCTGCAACAGCGATTAAAAGCCCATTTGAACAATGCTGATTATTTGGAATGGGGTCTGAATTACTCGTTCTAAATGATTGATTTATAACGATTTAACCCCCCCCATTAATGTGTTTGGGAACTTGGATTTTTTCTCATTTTTTAGTTTTTCAATGCGTATGCTTGCCACATATTCTTTGTTCGCATTTGGGCCGAAAGTGAATGTTGCATGAAATTGGTTCGGATACAGTTCGTTGAAAATGTTGATTCTGTCTGATACCAATTGGTTACCCAAACCCATTCCGGGACTTCTTTTTTTGGACGGTATAGCACCGCTGTTGGTGATATTGATTTGTACGGAGTTGGATGTCAATAGTTCGATATTGATGTTGATTTCGCTGAGTTGTTTAGACGCCAGCACGCCATGTTTAATTGCATTTTCCACCAATGGTTGAAGGATTAAGGGTGGGATCAACCATTCTGAAACTTTCACTTTTGAACTTACTTTGATTAAAAATGGGAAATCGGTGTCGCTTTCGAATCGCATTTTTTCCATTGCCACGTATTCTTTGATGAAATCCAATTCATCTTTTAGGTAAATGAGTTCCTTTTTTGAGTTGGAGAGGAATAGGCGATTCAACTTGGCCAATCTTGCGGTTACGTCAACGGCTTTTTTGGTTTCAGACCCGATGATGAGCGATTGGATTAGGCTCATGCTATTAAAGATAAAGTGGGGGTTGAAATTCGATTGTAGGGTTTGAAGTCGGAGTGTTGCGATGCGCTTTTGGAGTGATTCTTGATTTTTGGTTTGATTGTAAAACACCCAGTATAGTAGGGTGAGTAAAGACAAAAGCATCAACCAGAAGGGAAAATCGCGGTAGTATTCGGTTGTACCAATGATAAAATGGGACCTCCAGGTATTGGCCAGAGAAACGGCAAGATTGAATTTTCCTGTCCCAATGCCGTTGATCCAATAGTAGGCATCGCCCCGAAAAAATCCAATTTGTTGTTCTTTGGTAAATACATCGGTGAGTTCAACCGCATAGAGGGATCGGAGATTGTTGAAATAGTGATTTCCAGTAACCGTAATTTTAAAATTCTTTTCGGTGTTAACAGAAAAATAGGGTCTGAAAAAATTGCCAGGTTCGTTCGTGTAGCTGTATTTTACATTGAAGTTGGGGTTTGCTGAGGGCTCAAACATCACCGATTGCACGGTATTCCCACGATCTATGACAAATTGGTTGTTTATTTGGATCACCGGTCCTTGGCTTCGCCATTGCCCCAAATAAAGTTGTTGAACAATTTCAATTGGCTTCTTGGGGTTTGATACATTGAGCTGAACGAGGTATCTTCCCGTGTAAAGGTACAAGAACTTGCCGTCGCTGAATGTTTGTAGGATTTGAAAATCTCGGAATGCTTCGGTGAAATTCATTTTGCCCTTATAGCTGATGTTGCTCTTTTTGGGGTTGATGATATACACATCGTATTGGTTGGCATTTTGGATGATTAGTTTGTTTTCAATGACTTCGAAATTTAATGTGTACGGAATAATGGGACTTTTGGGGGTTAGGGTTCGGGCCTGTCCATGTTCATCGATCATCGCAAACCCTTCTCCCATGATGTGGTAGTAAATCACATTGTTGTATTTCCGCACACAGTCGGCTTTAGCAATGATGTTGGTTTTGGTGGGCAGTGAATGGCTGGGGTGGTAGGTATACACGCTGCCATAAGGTTCAAAGAACCAAATCAGTCCGTTTTTTTCATACATCCACTGAAATTGGGAACAGTTGAACAGGGAGGTGAGCAATCCAGTGTTTGGATTGAATCGCCAAAGGTTTTTAGAGCCCATGAGGTACAACTCACCGTTGATCTCTGCAATTTCTCTTATCCGGTCTGGCGATTTGAACTCATTTAGAAATTTGGTACTGCTTTGCTGGGGATTGTTTTGGATAGAGAGGTAACTCAGGTTAAATCGAACAATGAAATGCGAAGTGGCTTTTACTTGCGTAACAAAATCGGTGGGTTTGAATGGGTTGGTATTGGGTTGAACCAAAAGGTGTGCTCCATTCGTTTCACTTGAAATCCATAATGCATCTTTGAATTTTGAGGGCGTGATAGACCATATCGATTGTTGATGGGGTGGATTGTATTCAAGGGTTTGGGGGTCATGAACATGTAGGTAGCCATCGTTAAAATCTGCGGTATTTGATACTGCGGCATACATGATGTTTTTGTGTAATTGAAAATCCCAAAAAGCCCATGACTCGTAAAAATGTGCTTTGAGGGTAAATTGTTTCATGTTGCCATGAGTATCGAGCTGCGTGTAGGCATTCACACCTCCCAAATAGATGAAATTGTTGTTGGAAAAAGCGGTTAGATTGCAGAAATACTCCAAGGGGTAATCCAGGTTTTTTTTCTTTAAAATTTCTTGCAAACTCAACCAAGATCCATTGCTTTGTTGTTGCAGAATGACTCTTTTGGGGTAACTCAATACATGCATTTTTTGCTGCCAAAAGAATACATCCATGGGCATGTTATCGACTGGAAGCAGAGCGGCACTGAATCTCAAAAGGGCTTTGTTGCCTTTGATTTCGTAAATTCCTTGTCGGGCGATGCAATAGAGCTTTCCATTGATTTCCCGGAGGCGACGAATTTTGTTGAGTTGTTCTTTTTTGAAATGCTGGATGAGGTTTCCATTTGAAATATCGAACACATACAA
>JAIYBO010000114.1 GCA_027488495.1 Bacteroidota bacterium
GCCAGACCAATACCCACCCCAAGAGGTGTCATATTGCATGGGCATTTTGAGCACATAGTTTGGCACAGCCCCCCAAATATCGAAGGACTTTTCTCCATTTTTTCCGTTGATTACCTGCCCAGAATCCAGTGGAACCGTCTCGAATCCTTGCCTTACCTCTTGAGCATTTGCGCCATGTAAACCGGCCAATGAAACTGCGATTGCGATGATGTATTTTTTCATATTATGATTTTTTATTGATTTGATTACCCATGATTTCATGAATATTTAGTTAACTGTTTTGGTTGGAAATTTTGACACGGTTTGAATCCAAAGGGTAAACTGCACACTCCTACCAGGCATCGGCCGGCCGGGCATGCTGTAATACGACGTTTGGGTGAGGTTTTGGGTTTGAACACCCACATCCATTCGAAATCCTTTGGGGTTCAACAAGCCGGTATGTCGCCAAGTAGCATTTACCAGGGCATAGGCCGGCAAGCTTGCGAGGTTATCCGTTTGGATGAAGCGATCTCCCACAAACTGGGTATTTACGGCAAATTGGTATTTGGGGCGATGCCATGACAGGGCGATGTTTCCGTTGTAAAGGGGCACAAAAATCTGCTGATATTCCTGTCCGCCCGCCGCCTGCTTCACAAGGGCTTTCACGCGATCGAAATTCGCTTGAAGATTGAACTTAGATCGATGGTATTGAACCAAAAGTTGGGCGGATAGCTGTGCACCCGCATATCGTCCACCTCCGGAGAGGTTGGTGGCACGCCAAACGGCACCGGCAGGTACCCAAAGAATGGGGTAATCGAGTTCACGGTAATAGGTTGTGAGTTCGGTGGAGAATTGCAATTGGCATTGTTTAATGGTGGGGAGATCGGTTTTTACCACCACCCCCAATTCGGAGCCCCACCCTTTTTCAGATTTCAGGGGCGACAGGGATGCACCACTGACCCAGAAAAGGTCGTTGAGGGTGGGCCTGCGGAAGGAGGAATGCACGTTGGACTTCCAGGCCAGCCTGCGGCTGGCCTGGAACTGGACCGACACCCCGGCCGTGGGCATGCGCTCGTTCCATTCGTAACGGGCATTGCCCACGGCCGACCACTTGCGGTCAGACCAATACAAACCCACCAATGAAGCGGGCAAAATACGCCTTGCCCAACCCAAATAATATTCTGTATTTGCCCGCTGATACTGAAAATCCGTCCCCAATAAAAAACGAACACTCCTGCGGGTATAATAAATTTCATTTTGATAATGCAACGTCTTCCCCCTACTCAAACTCCCCAAAGTATCGTCAGGAGAACTATAATAATCAATCTGATCCATCACCCCGCCCAAGCGCTGCAACATCGACAAATGCCCATTGAACGTTACCTGATGTTCCAACAAACCACGCAAATTCAAATCCAACTGCTTTCCCAATGGTTGCAAGGAACCCATCGCCAAGCCCAACTGCCTCGACATCCCCGCAAATTCCATCACCCCGCGCAATTGACTGCGTTTCCACTTCACCCCAGAAACCAACCGCATCATTTGCTGGGTTCTCAAAGCATTTTCCATCTTTCTTTTCGGCAGTTCCAACCCCAAATCATTGAAGACAAAGGCATTTTTATGGGTAAAATTGGCCACATCAAACGAAGCAAACCTGCGTTTGCCCAACATCTTCACTTGTGCCGCCAAATTGCGTTCCCCAAATGAGCCAACAGTTGCCATGGCCTTGGATTGCACCTCTGAATTCGCAACATCAGCACCTTCCAAAAACTGCAAACCATTTCGCATAAAAAGGGTCCCACCCATGCTCCCGCTGCCCACCACCGCAGAATTCCCACCCTCCACCAAAAACATTTCACCGGTACCCCACGACATCAATGTATTAAAATCACTCATCCCCAACATGGGGTTGTTGATGGGCAATCCATTCCAATTGATTTGTGTTTGATTGGCATCGGCACCCCTGCGAGAGATTGTGCTGCTTCCCGTTACTCCATATTGTTTGAAAAATGCGCCTGCATCCTGCATGGCGGCGGTCAACAACTGATCATTGTCACCAGACTGAAATTGCCTCACAACCCTGCCCACCGTGGCAAAATCAACACGCTGCGCCCTGATGTATACCGTATCTGTTGGCCGTTCATCGATGCCCATCACCAACCCCGAAATGGAAGTTGTATCTCCCCTGTCCACGTCCAGCGAGAAAATCCTGAATAGCGATATGGCGCACAAAGCAAGCATCGTTTTGCATCAGCACACGCACAGGAAATGATGTAGAGAGAATTGGGAAGATGAACCGCCCTGTATCCTCGCCGCGCTCTTATTCCCGAAAGCGTGCAATGGGTGTTATCAGGCAGGTCTTCTGACTTCTCCATCTTGGGCGCCTTCCCGTTTTTCAACAGTGGCTTTAGAGGCCCAAAATTATACCAATGCTAACATTGATATGGAGTTACAGCTGCGGGTACAGTCTCGGTTTTACACCGAAGTTCCCTTTTCATCGAAGTGGATTTGCCATCCACGATCGAACCTAGCAACAGCACAAAACTACTATTTTGTGTAAGAAATCCCACCTTCATGTGGGATTTTTGTGTAAAATTATTTCTTCTTTTTCAGCTTATCGCCGTCGTTCATTGTCTTGGCGATAGACATACTAGGCCCTGACACCACTTCGTCGCCCACTTTCACACCGCTCAAAACTTCATAAAAATCCAAATCTTGAACGCCGGTCTTCACCTCCACCGCTTTGGCCTTGCCGCCATTGTACAAAAACACCCAAGTTTGAACGCCCGATGAGGCTGCATTGGCCTTGTCCTCAGATTTACCAACCATTGGATTGCGGGTGGTCACCGCCGAAATCGGCACAGAAATCACCCCCATTTTGGTTTTTGTTTTCACATCCACACTGGCGGTCATCCCCGGCAAAAACGGAAACTTCCCTTCCCCCATCAAATCCTCGTAACTGTTTCTCAC
This sequence comes from Bacteroidota bacterium, assembly GCA_027488495.1. Lineage (GTDB taxonomy): Bacteria > Bacteroidota > Bacteroidia > NS11-12g > UBA955 > UBA955. The sequence goes on from JAIYBO010000114.1 coordinate 2,950, forward strand.
CAATCTAATTTTCACCACAAAATTGGTCACCTGATCACTCATGTTTTGGGCCGTATTGAACACCGCCGAATTGGCAATCTCCGTCACCACGCCTTTGAATACCCGACTGTCGTAGGCATCCACTTTGATATCTGCACTATCGCCACGATGGATCCTTACGATGTCATTTTCATTGACATTCACCTGTACTTCCATCAAATGCATGTTCGAGATACGCATGATTTCAGTACCTGCCATTTGGGCGGTACCCACCACACGCTCCCCTTTTTCTGAAGTGAGGTGAGTCACAATCCCCGAAGCCGGCGCATAAATGCTTGTCCTACCCAAGTTGCGCTTCCCTTCCTCCAATCGCGCCGCAACACTTTGTACGTTGTATTTACTGCCCAACACCGATTTTCCGGCTGCTTCAAAATCGGCCTTCGCCACTTCAAATTGCAGTTGGGCATTTTCCCACTCCTGATCGCTAATCACCTTTTGTTCGTACAATTTTTTCTGACGTTTTTGATTCAATAGCGCCTGATCATAAGATGATTTCGCCTTGATGAGCTGGGTTTCCGACCCCGCCAACGCAGCCTTCGAATTGTCTAAATTGGCTTTCAACTGCGACATCGCCGTTTCGTATAATTCAGGGTTGATGCGCAACAACAGCTGTCCTTTGGTCACACTATCGCCCTCTTGCACCAACATATCAATGATTTCACCGCTCACATCGGCGCTGATTTTCACTTCGCTCTCTGGCTGAATTTTGCCAGTTACACTCACAATCTCTGTGATGGTACGGGATTCCACTTTGGCCGTTTCCACCTCCATGTCCTTCTTGCCACCCTTCATTACAAATGCCACGACCACTATCGCCACCAGAGCGATCAGAGAAATCCAAAGTATACGCTTTTTGTTCATGATGTTATTTGATTTGAATGTTGTTATAGGCATTGGGATTGGGCGACAGATAAAATTCCAGCACCATTCGTCGGAACGATCTCTCGTATTTGGCCGATATCAAATTTTGATAGGCCGACTGCTCATTGGCAAAGGCCACTTGATATTCAAAGAAAGCCGCCGCACCCGCATCCAATCGCTGTTTTAAATACGCAGAGTTTTGCTTTTGAAGTTCGTAATTCTCTTTGTTCGCAACATACCTACGCTCCGCATTTTGATAGTTATTGTACGCGGCCAACACTTCATTTTCAACCGTTTGTTCGATGCGATCCAAATTCAATTGCGCTCGGGTAAGGGCCAAATCGGCACTCTTCACTTGCGTTTGTCGCTGCTTCCCAGAATAGATAGGCACGTTCAAACTCACTCCCAACGATTGTCCGAAGTTGTCTCTCACCTGATCCCCGAAGGCGATGGTTGACATGGAATAGTTGAAATCGGGCGATTCAACAATCTCGTTGGAACCTTGGACCCGGCCGATGGGGGAAAAACCCGCCAATGTTACCCCATTCACTGTTTTGGCATTGTCTGAATACACGGTACTCAAATTTCCACCCAAACTCAACGTAGGCAATAGCGCGCCTTTGGCCGATCTCAAACCATATTGGGCTGCATACACACGAAATTTGGCCGCACGATAATCCGGACGCTTTTCCATGATACTATCAACCAATTGCTGGGAGGTATATGGAAAGACACTTTCAATGCTTCCCAGCGATTCCACCGCAATTGCAAAAGATTGTTCCTTGGGCCAGCGAATGAGCTGCTTGAGGTTTTGGAGCGATGTGGCCTTGGTGTTTTGCGCCGCCGTGAGGGTAGCCAAATTGTTGGCGTGTTGCGCTTTCAAACCCAACAATGCGCCCTGATTGCTCGCACCCGCATCGTAAAGAATCTGACCTCTGTTTAACTGTGCCTGACTCGCTTCTACGGCATTCTGCGCAGCCAATTCAGACTCATTGGCCTGCAAACATTGAACGTACGCAGCCGATACTTGAAGTATTACAGACAATTTGATTGATTCCAAATCCGCCTCAGACGCCATCCAATTTTGTTTGGCTTGCTTGTAATTGTTGAGCGTTTGTCTCCCACCAAATACCAGCACCGAACCTTGTAATTGAAAATTGTTCGACCCAATGGTTGACTGAACAAACTGATTCGTAAACCGGTCAATGGATCTACCCGATTGGTAAAACTGTCCGGCCGAACCACTCAAATCCGGACCAAAATTCCGGAGCGATTGATTCATCGTCATCTCCGCCTGATCCTCATTGAGCATCGATAATTGAATCTCGATGTTTTGATTTAATGCCTGGGCGATGCACTGCTCCAAAGTCACCGTCGCATTTTGAGCTTTTAAGGGCATCAATCCCGAAACGACAAGGAATCCCGCCACAATCCAATGGTTCATAAATACAAAGATACTGAATTCGAGGCGGCCCTGCGGGCCGCTTCGACCTACAACCATCACTGAACGACAAAATGCGAACGATTTATGACAATGCACGGATTGAAACCTTCCATATTGCAGACACAACCTTCTGGCCGTTCATTTGTTTCATTTATCGATTCAAACACAACCCGCTGTTCAAAGGCAACAATCTTACCCTAATTTTGTCCATAGCATCACGCACCATGAAATACATCAAATTCCTATTCTTGTTATTGAGCATCGCCGTAGTAAGCGAAGTAGTATCCTATACCAGTGGTGCTAGTCCTGCTTACACGGGCGCCATCTCAGAAGGCAATTGCACCAGCTGCCACTCTTCGTACAGTTTGGTTACTTCCGGAACTCAATGGAACAGAATCAGAATGAGAAGTAACATCCCAAGCACAGGATATCTGCCCGATTCAACCTATACCATCACAATCACTTACGCAGAATCAGGGATAGCGAAATTCGGCTTCCAACTTACAGCCCTTGACACGACCAACTTGGCTGCAGGCACATTTTCTACCAGCGATACCAGAACCAGCACCAGCAGTACATCAGTGGGCGGAAAAACCCGCTATTACATCGGACAAACAACCACGGGCTCTGCGCGCGTAGCCACCGACAGCACGGCATGGACGTTCAAATGGAAAGCCCCTTCAACCAATGTGGGCAAGGTGAAATTTTACACCACTGTAAACGCAACCAACAACAATGGGAGCGACAATGGCGATTACATTTACAAAAAGGATTTCACCATAACCCCTTCTACATTATTGAGTGTGGCATCAGCCAAAATCGCCGACCCAGTGACTTGCAGTAATGGCACCAAATTCAGCGGCAGCGCCACCAACAATCCCACCGCCTATTTGTGGGAAGAGAAAAATGCCACTGGGCCCAATACCACTTTATCAACCCAACAAAACCCAACCATTGCCTTAAGCGCAGGAAAACACACCATTCTTTTCACCGCTACAAACGCCTACGGAAAATCCAATACAGTGACATTGCTTACCACCTTCTTTAGCTCTCCACCAAAAGCAACTACCACCCCCAAGGGCACATCTACACTGTGTGCCGGCGACTCAATCAAAGTCACAGTATCTGGTCTCAATCCAAGCTTATTCAAACAAAAATGGCTGCACAACAACAGCACCAAAACCACCATATTCTTGAAAGACACAGGCTCATACCAAAATTTGGCAACGAGTTTGGAAGGTTGCTCAACACCCACAGACCCCATCAAAATATTGATCAACCCACGTCCAATCGCCAATGTATCGCTCTTCCAACCCAAATCGGCCTATTGCATCAATAGCCCAGTGAAATGGAATGCAAAACTGAACAAAGGCGATTCTGTTTCTGTCACCGCGGCAACCGGTCCCTTTTCGTCTGATTCCATCATAACCACATTGGCTAGAACCAGCAACTCAAGGGAAAGATTTTGGATTAAAGGCAGCAACGGATGTGTGAGCACACCCATCTCAGTGAGTTACACCGCCATTGATTCATCCTCTGCGCCAATGCTGTCGTCTATCGACTCACAGCTCACACAAGTCATTTTCAAATGGAAATCCAACCCCTTGGCAATACAATATAGCTGCAGCAAAGACTCAGGTAAAACGTGGAGTTTGAGCGATAACGGGGGCTTAGACACCCAATTTGTGGTGGCAACACCGTCCGATAAATCACCCGTTTCTCTTTGGGTTCGATATACAGTAAATTCAGATTGCGGAATCAGTCCAACCGCAAAATTCTCCGCCACAACCAAGTCTTGCACACCCATTGCTTATACTGCCAATTGGAAATCAAATCCCATCTGCAAAGGGAGCACTTCCATCGCAGTGCTTGGCAATCTCCCCGGGCGGTACCATGTATGGATGGATGGGGTTGCGAAAGGACAAACTTCGGAGTTCAACATCCCAATAAGCAGCATGGTTGGCAAGGTTACTTTCAAAGTCTTAGACTCCGCCCAATTGGTGTGTGGAAGCACCGAAAAGAATCTTTCCTGGTCTGCTGAATCCATTAGCCGAGATCAGCTCATCCATAGCCTCGACACTGCCAAACCCAATGCCAATTGCAGCAAATTTGTCTGGGTGATTTATGATTGCGATGCCAGCAGCGTAAGCAAATTGTGGGTAGTGCAAAATAGCAAGCGAGTACAACAACTTTCCAATCCCGATTACGGCCAATTCATGGCGACAATCAATAGTGGCGATAGTTTGTGGCTAGAGGGAGCCAGTAGCGGTGGATGTCTGGCGCAATCGGCAAAAGCAGTCGTAACCATCGTCCCCAAACCCAATGCCAGCTTTACTTACACTCAAAACGGTCCCAACTTCACATTTACACCAGCGGATACAGTTGGGGAGCATCTTTGGTATATTCAAACGGGTGCGGGTTGGTTGAGTTACGACAAAAAACCCACGGTTAATTTACAAGCGTACAGCAACCAAACGGTGCGCGTACTGCACGATCTTACCCAAGGGGGCGATAGTTGTTTTTCACAGGCCTACCTCGACATCAACCTAGGCGAATTGAGCACAGGCAGCAAAACCATATCCCAAATCCGTGTATCGCCCAATCCAATAAAACAGGGTGGCGAATTAAGCATCTCCCTGCCAACGAAA
>JAIYBO010000030.1 GCA_027488495.1 Bacteroidota bacterium
CGTGAATCAAAATTTGTACCGAATTTTAACGCAGAACCCACATACTTCGTTTACTTTGTACTACAAAGCGTTTACCTTTTTCGATGAACGCGTATTAAGCGCCCGTGCAATGTACAAAGCTTCACTGTTAGACCGCAGAATCATTGACCGCATCCGCGAAGGAGACCGGGAAGTATTGATTGAATTGTACAAAGCTCACGAAGGAATGATTGCCAACCACGTTTTTCAGCACTCAGGGAACGATGACGATGTCAAAGACCTCATGCAAGACACGCTTGTGGCAATTTGGCAGAATGTGCGCAAACCACAATTTGAACTGTCAGCCAAACTCAGCACCTACCTGTTTGCCATCGCCAAGAATTTGTGGCTAAAACAGCTCGACAAGCGAAAACGCACCAAGGGAGAGCAGTATATCACAGGTAAGGAAATGGCCGATTCCGTTGAAAAAAAAAAAAAAATGGATTACTCGCTCGTGCAAAAAGCCCTGGATTTGCTGCAAGACAAATGTAGAAACATCCTCATGATGTTCTATTTCGATGGGTTCGATATGGATACCATCGCCAAAGCGAACGGATTGGCCAGTGCTTCGGTAGCCAAAGCAAAAAAACACCAATGCTTGAAAGGTCTTGAAACGATCATCAAGCAGAAATACAGTGCCACCGATTTTTACCTCAACAAACCCTAACTCATGGAAATCAACGACCCAAGAATCGAAGCCTACCTGAACGGGGAAATGACGCCCGAAGAGATTGCGGTGTTTGAAGCCGAGGCAAAACAATCGCCCGAAACATGGGAGCATATTCAGTTTCAGCAGTACATGATTGAGGGGATTCGCCTCGAAGGCGCCGCTGAACTCAAAGATTTCATCGCCAATAGAATCTCTGAAGACGAACAAAACGAATCCACCAAAACGGGTTTGTGGTGGTCCATCGCCGCCACCTTTGTGGTGCTCGCAGTGGGCTTATTTATCAATTATCGCAGTGCGGAGCGAACTTTAGAAAGCAAACTTGCTCTGTCGGCAGCAGATTCAACCACCGTGAACAACAGCGATTCAAACATCGCCATGAACGAAGGCGAGCCCAAGGAAAACCAGAATACACGTAGAGAGACAGAATCATACGAACAGTCAGAAGCGGAAATCCAATACCTACCGCCGATAGAAGAAACCGATGACGTTCTAAACCAAATGGGCGATGTAGAAAACCCGCCCACATACGGGGGCACTCTCAAGGAGGAACAAAATACCAAAGGCGAGACCAACGACAACAGTTTAAGTAAAAATGCCAACACCGCTCCCCTGTATCTCGGAAAAATCAACCTTACGCCCATCAGCATAAGCGAAGAAATCAAGGCCAACGCAACCGCCACTGCACCGTTGAAATCGGTTGCCAAACCCCGGGCAAAAATGGCAGTCGCAGACACCATCCAAATCTCGGACGCAAACATACCTACAGGCAAAAAGGCCAAGAGCAAAATGGCGGGAAGCCCCTCGAAACAATACACCATCACCCTGATTGAGCAAAATGGGGAGTCCCCATGGCTCATGATCACTGCCAACACGGCAACCCAAAGCAACTTCACCCTTTGCAACGCGGGTAGCATGGATGTGCTGCTGTTTGAAATCAACCAACAATTGTATTTGCAGCTGGGCAATCAATACTATTTTTACCCCATGAATGCGCCAGTGAGCGTGAAGCAAAAACTCACCCCCGTCGCCAACGCGAACATCCTAAAATTGCTAAATAATCGATGACATTGAACTTTGTAAAATACCAGGGCACAGGGAATGATTTTGTGCTGATCGACAATCGGACCGGCACATGGCAGGCCTACTTGGCGATGCAAGTCCCCCAACAATTTGCTACGGAAAAGGATTTGGTGGCGAATTTGTGTCACCGACAGTTCGGTGTGGGTGCAGATGGATTGATGTTGTTACAAAACAAAGAAGGGTTCGACTTTGAAATGGTCTATTTCAACAGCGATGGTGGCTTAAGCAGCATGTGTGGCAACGGCGGCAGGTGCATTGCGGCATGGGCATTCTCATTGGGTTTGGGCGATGACACTCTGCGATTTTGGGCCCCAGACGGAACACATGAGGCAAGAAAAACAAAAGATGGCAAGGGTATCGCCCTAAACATGAACCCCGTATCCCAAGTGCAACAAATCAACACAAACGACTGGGAATTAAACACAGGTTCACCCCATTACGTGAGTTTTCAGGACAACAACATACAACAACTCGCATTGGTGGATTGGGCGAAGAACATTCGCTACAACGAGCCTTATACGAACCTGGGCATCAATGTGAATGCGGTAAACATTCTCGATGAGAACAAGATTTCAATGCGAACCTATGAACGCGGCGTTGAAGATGAGACCTTGAGTTGTGGCACAGGAGTTTGCGCCGCGGCCATTTCCTTTGTGCATAGAAGCGGTATGGTACTCAACCCCGCTGAATCCCGCCAACCCCAAACCGAAGCAACTCGCAACCAAGTCCAAAACCACCTCATTGAGGTCATTACCCCCGGCGGAGTGCTTCAGGTATCCCTGCAACGCCACCAAAACAATTACAACAACATCGTACTGATTGGCCCCGCAACATTTGTATTCCAAGGCCAACTCTAACAACCACTTCCCCAAACAAACGCCCAAACACGGGTGTATTTTCTAAGGAATTAAAAAAGGGGCCGCTATCGCGGCCCCCTTACACTGTTAGGAATTTTGAAACTCAATCCTTATTGCACACACACTTTCACTGTTCCTTGCGTAGTATTACCCTTCACTGAAGCGAAGTAATAACCCTTTGGCAAGTTGCCCAGATTGATGCTGAATTCATTGGAGCCAACTACCACACTCACCGATTGCTCCATCACTACCTTGCCCTGCAAGTTAACTACACGCAATACCGCGTTTTCCTTCACCTTCGATTGAACACTTACAGTGGCCTTATCGTTGGTGGGGTTAGGATATACAGACACCTGAATCGCAGTGTTGTCTTTCAAGTTTTTGGTTGATGTTAACAAAGTTCTGCTGCGGAAGAATCCACGACCGTGGGTACCCAAGTACATGGTCATACCTTCCCATGGTCTCCACTCGTAGCCACGAATTTCAAACACAGGAACACGCGCCATACCGTCGTTACCTTCTACCCAATTGGCACCACCATCTTCGCTATACCAAACACCCAAATCAGTTCCCAATATGATTCTCTTGTTATCGTCAACGTCAATCAACGCATCGTAAACAGGCATTGAAGGCAAATTGCCAGTGATATTTTTCCAAGTAGGCACCGCTGCCAAAGCGTTGAATGTTTCATATACGTATGAGCTGTTTCCGTAACCACCCAAAGTAATCACCACGTGATCACCGTTCATCTGATCCACATTCACAGACGTTACAGTTCTACCACTCAAGCCAGCAGGCGTGATGTTTGTTTGAACGATTGGCTTAGGCACATCCAACACAGTTGGGTTTGCAGCCAAGCTGAAATCAGCAGCATTAATGCTATCGATACGTGTTACACGACCTGATTTACACAAGAACAAATGGTCTCCATCTGCGGTGTAATCCATCTCAATGATACGGTCATTGCCCAAACCTTTCGACACCAAGAACCAACTCACATTTTCAGCAAAATCTGTAGGGTTCTTAGCCATCCAAACTTCTGAATTCTTCGCCAAGAACAAACGAGATGTCTTTGGTCCAGATTCCCACAAGCAGAAAGTGGTATTAAAATCAGACTGTGCAGTACCAGGCTGACGGTCATCCCAGAAAGTAGATGTTGACTGTCCGCTATTACCAGAACGGGCCACAACACCGTAATAAATAGATACAAATACTGTTTTGGGGTTAAAACGCGAGAATTCAACATCGAAACCATCACCACCATAAATGTCAATGGCAGTTTTTGATGGCTGACCACCAAAAGAGTTACCAGAGAAATTCATCAATTGTGTACCGTTGTCTTGGGCACCACCGGTGATGTGTCCCAATTCGTTCGCTGCCACATTGTATAACTGCAAAGTAGTAAATCCGCGGTTGATGGGCGTCCAAATCTTACCATCTGCACTTCTGTGCAATCCACCATCAGAACCTACGATGATGCTTGGCGGTGTGGTAGACATATCCCATGCAATCATGTGCTTATCAGCATGCACGTAATTCGTATTCCAAGGTGCACCAAAGGTACCGGCAGTTTCACGGTATCCATTCACTACATCCCATGTAGCCAAATCAACACCACCCATATAAATACGATCTTTGTTGGTAGGGTCTACACTCACTACGTTATCATACCAACCCTGACGATTGGATCCGAAGATATCAGTTACAGAGCTATAGCTCATCAATTTTGTCCATGTTGCACCACCATCTGTGGTTCTGTGCAATCCACCAAAAGAACCGTTTCCGGCAGCACCCAACAAATACACATAGTTGGGGTCTTGTGGAGAAATCGCCAAAGAAGTTCTTCCGCCCGTGTTTGCAGTACCGTTCACTACTTTCATCGCACCGGCAGCATCCATTTTCAATGCAGATCCAGAGTTTGTAGTGGCCCACAACACGCCATTCTTGTCGATTTTCAGTTCTTTGATTGATCCTACAGAGATTTTCTTTTGTGTAGTTCCGTTGCTGGTAAATTCGTAAATACCGTCCTCCGTAGAAACATAAATTTTATCTTCTGTTGGATGCGCCACCATGCTATTGCACTGCATGAAACTCGCTGCAGTGGTGTTCGTCATTTTGGTAAATGCAACACCACGAGCGTCTGTGCTCTTGAACAATCCTCCGCCCAAAAATGCAGGCGACCCGTTTCTGGTTCCCGCCAAATTCACAAATCCACCCTCACCCGTTCCGTAAAAAATGGTACCCGTAACCGCGTTCTGTGCAATACAAGTAACACTTAAGTTCTCTTGCTTGTCGTTGATGGGCGTCCAACTCTGTCCTTTAGTGAACGAGCGAAACAATCCACCACTCACACCACCTGCAAACCAAACATTCCCAGAATCCTTGTGAATCAAGAAAGCGCGCAATCTACCGCCCACATTGTCTGGACCCATGCTCTCCCACTTAATGGGCTTGTTAGCACGACGGGTTAACTGCATCGCATCGGCTTGAGACATCGCAGCTTCAAACCATTCTGGCTCGATGGTACCGGTGGCCTCATTCAAACGCATGCTGTACATGGAACGAATCGCCCCTTCTATTGAACGTTCTTCGTTTTTGTCGTTTGACATTTTCAACGAAGCCGGCATCCCTGAAGGCAACATCGCCACAAACAACGACATTCCCGCAACCAAAGTAGCAGAAGCCGTTAGCGTGATTATTGGTTTTATTCTCATGTGATAAAATTATCTTAATAAGGTATTTTACAAATTAAGCCATGTAGACTTACTTTTCCAATTTCTATGGGTGAAATACATAAAAGAAAATGGCCTTTTTGTGGAGATTTCTCCCAAAAATACCACATTACTTATAGCACGTGCTTTTCAGCATGGTAAGAACTGCGCACCATCGGACCGCTTTCAACGAATCGAAAGCCCATGCTCAAGCCCAATTCTTCCCAGTGTTTAAACTTATCCGGATGTACATATTCTTTCACATCCAGGTGCATTTTGGTGGGTTGTAAATACTGCCCCAAGGTCAAAACGTCGCACCCATGCTCACGCAAATCTTCCATCAATTTCTTCACTTCATCGTCTGTTTCTCCCAACCCCAACATCGCGCCAGATTTGGTACGCCTACCATACTCATGGGTGCGCTTAATCTGCTCCAAACTGCGCATATACTTGGCTTGCGGCCTCACCATCCGATACAAACTCTCCACGGTTTCCATGTTGTGCGATGTAACTTCCGCTCCGGCATCCAGTACCATATATAATAAATCCCACTGCGCCTTAAAATCCGGAATCAACGTTTCTATGGTGGTTTCAGGATTGAGCGACTTCACCGCCTTCACCGTCTCCGCCCAAACCGTAGCTCCCTTGTCTTTCAACTCATCCCGATTCACCGATGTAATCACACAATGCTTCACACCCATCAATTGCACAGCTTCCGCCACGCGCATCGGCTCATCCATATCGTACTCGTTCGGACGTCCAGTAGCCACCGCACAAAAACTGCAACTGCGGGTACAAATATTTCCCAAAATCATGAAAGTGGCCGTGCCCTCTCCCCAACATTCGCCCATGTTCGGACATCTACCATCTTCACAAATGGTGTGTAGTTTATGCTCCTTCACGATGCGTTTCACCCGGGTGTAGTTCTCCCCCGTAGGCAAATCAATCTTCAACCATGATGGTTTTGGCGTTCTTTTTTCTTTCGATACTATCGGTAGTTCAATCACAACAATGCGTTTTTAAATTACAAAAATCCTACTGCAAAGGTAACAAATACAGTTGGGAAGAAGTTTCGATTCATTTCGGGGCGATGCCAAAAAGGCAAATCTTTCACAAATCGATCCATACCCACGCCCAACGACAGCGAATTTGATACATTTTTATAACTGCCCCACTCGGCCTGCATACTCACACTTCCTCCCACACCTGGCGTAAATCGACCTTTCGAAAACCCTTTGAAATACCCCACATTGCCTCCCAGCAAACCCACATCGTGTATCGCGGGATTGTACTCAACCGCCACATAACCATCCGTAAATGTCGCGGGCTGATACAACCATATATATATGGGCCATGAATAATTCAAGGGCAACTGCAACGAAGCGTTTACCCGCAAACCGAGCTCGGATCTAGAGGTGCGTTCACTCACCGAAAAGCTCCGCCCCACTTGGTATTTGAACATCAGATTGTGGGTGACTTTCTCAATCACGAAAGGCTTACTACCCGGCAATCGCTCGTTTACCACTTTCACTTCCCGCGGATCCTTCATCGGACCCAACCAAAACCCCGCAGTGCGAAAAGGCAAAAGACTGGATGCAAACAAAGGCTTCGGATGATCCCCCAAACGCATATTGGGCCGCTGAAACAACACCCCCAAATCATAGCCGAAATGTCGAGCATTTACCCCCACTCCCCACATCTTTGGCTTCAACAACGCAGAATTCAGGTCCTGCGCCATCGCCCCCATTGTGGATAACCCCACAATCCAAACCACAAAATGTCGATACATAACCCCGATTTGCACCTACCAAAGATACAATGCCCCACCCAACACCAAAAACCGCAAAAAGCACAAAAAATTCCTCCACTTTCTCCCACAACCAGCAAAACCCTTGTATTTCAACATTTTTTCAATACTTTTGAAGGGTCGAATGAGTGCCTTTCCGACGAATTTTCTGGCCAAACACCCTATTTGTGGAGCAATGTGGAAAACAAGTGGTTAAAAAGGGGAGATTGTGGGAAATTGTGGGAAATTGAGCATTTATTTAGCAGACAGAAAAAACCAACACAAGATGACCGCTTTCATTGGAGAGTTCAATTGCAAACTAGACGAGAAGGGAAGACTTTCCATCCCGTCGAAACTTCGGGCACAGTTCCCCGAAGCCGTTGGCAATACCCTCGTTGTGAACCGCGGATTTGAAAAGTGTCTGGTGCTCTACACCAAGGAAGATTGGCTGGATGAAACCGCCAAACTGAACACCGTGGATGATTTCATGAGTCCCGACATCCGTCGGTTCAAAAGAATCTTCACCAACGGAGCCAACTTGGTTCAGATCGATGGCGCACAACGCATTTTGGTACCCAAAAAACTCCTCGAATACGCCGAGCTCACCGCCGAAGTAATCCTGGTTGCCAATGGAAACAAAATTGAAATGTGGGATCAAGCCACCTACGAATCTGAACTCAACGTGGATTCCGCTGAAATGTCTCAGTTGGCACAAATGTTTCATCAACAACGCAACCAAGGTTAAGTAGCGCATCGGGCCGTTGGCCAACTGTTTGCGTATGTACGACTATCACAACCCCGTCCTTCTCCACCCCAGCGTGGACGCCCTGGTAACCAACCCAGACGGCACCTATGTGGATGTTACCTTTGGCGGTGGCGGCCATAGCAGAGCCATACTCAACAAACTCTCCAGCAAAGGCAAGCTCATTTCCTTCGATCAAGACGAAGACACACTCGCCCGAGCACCACAAGACCCCCGATTCACCCTGGTAAACCACAATTTCCAGTTCACCAAACAATACCTCGAATTCCTCAAAGCCTCCCCCGTGGATGGCATTCTCGCTGATCTTGGCATCTCCTCCCACCAAATTGATGTGGGTGAACGCGGATTTGCACACAGACTCAACGGCCCACTCGATATGCGCATGTCGGCCTCAACCCCCAACTCCGCAGCAGACATCGTACAAAAAGCCAGCGAGAAAGAACTCAATTACATCTTCAAACAATACGGCGAAATCCCCAACGCCAGAAGACTTACCGAAATCATCATCCGCAGCAGGGGCACCAAAGACTTAAGCACCATCGACGGCTTCAAAAACGCCATCGCAGCCTGCACACCCGGAAAAACGCCCGCCAAATACCTCAGCCAAGTATTCCAAGCCCTGCGAATCGCAGTGAACAAAGAAATGGAAGTGCTAGAGACCCTTTTGAACGACGCACAAGAAATCATCAAACCCAACGGGAAATTGGTGGTCATTTCCTACCACTCCCTCGAAGATCGCCTCGTAAAACACCTGTTACAAACCGGCAATTTGGAAGGTGTGCGACATACCGACCTGTATGGACATATCAGCAAACCCTTTGACAGTGTGCCCAACGCCGCCATCACCCCCAATGAGGAAGAAATCGAAAGCAACAAACGCGCACGCAGCGCAAAAATGAGAATAGGAGTACGCAACACATGGAAGAAAACCCATTCTTGAACGCCGACATCGATCCGCAAACCGTGATGGGAGACCCCACCACCCCCGTGCAAGAAACTGCCGATGACGCACCCATCCCCCTTTGGAGTTGGATCAAATTTGCATTGGTTGGTTTTGCACTCATGTTGTTTTACATCTACAATTCCCACCACGCCAATAAAGGCATTCGCAAAAAAGAACAACTCAGCAAAGAGCTCAAAGAATTGCATAGCGAACGCATCAGCCTAGAAAGCCAAACCACCAACGCCAGCAAGCAGAGCGAACTTTCAAAACGCCTCGAAGGCAGCGGACTCAAAGAAATCACCGCACCGCCCATAAAACTCACAAAACCCCATGAGCAAGACTAAGGTAAACTCTCGAAAAGTGATTCTGGTTCGGGCCTACCTCGTGTTTGCCCTGTTGGCGGTTTTTGCCATCGCCATTTTCGTTACAGCTGTGAAATTACAACTCGGCACCGACGATAAATTCCGGGAGGAAATGAGCGCCAAGAATACCCGCATCAAGGAAATTGAAGCGCTTCGTGGCAACATTTATGCCGATGACGGCAGCCTATTGGCCACATCTGTGCCCAAATACGACGTGGTTTTCGACCTTCGGGCCGATGGACTCACATCCGCCGTTTTCATCGCCAAGATAGACAGCTTTAGCATGATGATGTCGCGCATGTTCCCCGAGCGCAGCGCCAGCGATTGGAAAGAACACTTCATCAAACACCGCGAAAAACGCACGCGCTACCTCAAAATTGGCAAAGACCTTGGTTTTGAACAAATCAAAGCCATCAAAACTTGGCCCATCGCCCGATTGGGAAAATTCAAAGGGGGCATTTGGTATGAAGAAAAAGGCAAACGCATGTATTTCATGGGTGAGCTCGCCAAAAGAACCATCGGATACATCAAAGACAAAACCGCCGTTGGCTTGGAAGGCGCGTTCGACACCCTGCTGAGGGGCAAAAACGGCACCCAAATGCAACAGCGCATGAGCGGCCAAACCTGGAGACCCATCCAAGTAGGAAACAACCGATTGGCCGTAAATGGAAAAGACATTGTTACCACCCTAGATGTCAGAATCCAAGACATTGCCCAATACGCCTTGCAAAAAGGATTGGAAGCAGAATCGGCAGACCACGGCTGTGTGATTGTGATGGAAACCAATACCGGCGCCATCAAAGCCATGGCCAACTTAAAACGTGGCGAAGATGGCCAGTACTACGAAGCCCAAAACTACGCAGTGAGCGAATTCACGGAGCCCGGATCTACTTTCAAACTGGTCTCTGCCATCGCCCTGCTCGAAGACGGAAAAGTTTCTACCAAAGACACCGTTGACAATTCATGGGGCAAATGGAGTTGGTACGATTTAGACCTAGAAGATGCCGTAAAACCCAAAAAACGATTCTACACCTTGGGCGAATGCCTGCAATACTCCTCAAACGTGGGTACGAGCAAATTTGTGATGCAACATTACAAAAAGGACCCCGAAAAATTCACCCAACACGTCATGGATTTGGGCCTTCACATCAAACCCAAATTCGACATCCCATCGAGCAATGGCCCCAGCATCTCCACCCCAGAAAAATCTGGATGGTCGGGAACCAGCCTACCCTCTCTCAGCATTGGCTATAGCAGTCAAATTTCCCCACTCCAAACCCTGATGCTTTACAACACAGTGGCCACAAAAGGGAAATTGATGCAGCCCTATATGGTCAAAGAAATTCGGCACGAAGGTCAAACCCTTTCAAAAATCGAACCCATCGTATTGAAAGAACAAGCCATAAGCGCCAAAACAGCCGTAATGCTTACCGAAATGCTCACCCAAGTCATCGACAACGGAACAGCCATCGGCATCAAAACTGAGAACTACAAAATCGCGGGAAAAACGGGCACCGCTTGGCTTTCACAAGGCAAGGCCGGCTACAACCAGGAAAACAACAGACAATTCCAGGCATCGTTCGCTGGCTTCTTCCCCGCCAACAACCCCCAATACACCATTGTTGTGGTGGTCAACAACCCCAAAGGCGCGCGCTATTCAGGTTCACAAATCGCTGCCCCCATTTTCAAAAACATCAGCGATCGAATCTATAGCACACACATCAAAGTGCAACCTGCCTTGCAAACCGCTAGCCTCCCACAAGTTCCTGGCATCCTCAAAGGTGATCTCACCAAAACCAAATGGGTCTTGAACGAAATTGGCATCAGTTCGCAATTGCTCTTGGATAGCAGCAAAAACAACAAAAACGCCGACCCCGTGCTAACTGGCAAATACATCGAAGCCACCAAAGAAGCGCATTCGGTAAAACTCAAGCCCGTTACGGTCAACAACAATACCATCCCCGATTTGCGCGGCATGGGATTGAGAGACGCCCTCAAAATACTGAGCGATATGGGATTGAAGGCCAGCTACAGCGGCTATGGCAGAATCACCGACCAAGCCCCAGCACCCAACGCCAAACGCTCCGCATCCAACGAAGTTGTATTGATCCTAAAGCCCTATTAAATCCATGAAAACCGCCCTAGAACTCATAAACACCCTGCAATCTGCCCAAGTCTTCGGCAATGCCGATGTGATGGTGGTGGATCTTCAGATCGACAGTCGATTGGTTCAATCCGGACACCTGTACGCGGCGATGATTGGCACCACATCCAACGGTCACGATTACATCGAGGATTGCATCAGCAAGGGCGCGAGTGTGATTTTATGTAGCGAATTGCCAAAACAACTGAACGAAAATGTTTGCTATGTTTTGGTAGAAAATGTGGCAAAGGCATTGGGGGAAATCTGCTTAAACTTCCACAACCGCAAAGCCGAAAGCATGGTTATTGTGGGCACCACGGGCACCAATGGCAAAACAAGCATCAGCACCTTGCTATTTGATTTATTCACCCTTCGCGGCAACCTCTGCGGATTGATTTCTACCGTAGAAAATCGCATCGGAACACAAATCATCCCAAGCACCCATACTACTCCCAACATCGTAGCACTGCACCAATTGCTCGCGCAAATGGCCGATGCCGGTTGCAAATATGTTTTTATGGAAGTGAGTTCACACGCGGTAGACCAACGACGTATCGCGGGCGTTCCTTTTACTGGAGGTGTTTTCACCAACATCACCCACGACCATTTGGATTATCACAAAACGTTCGACAATTACATCAAAGCAAAAAAACGGTTTTTCGATGAGTTACCTGCCGATGCATTTGCTGTAACCAACAAAGACGATCGCAACGGAATGGTCATGCTGCAAAACACCAAGGCCATGCGATATACCTATGCCATGAAACAACCCGCAGATTTCACCGTAAAGGTGAGCGAACACGATTTCACAGGCATGCAACTCCAACTCAACCAAACTGAATTCTGGTCGCCCCTGATTGGCGGATTCAACGCCTACAACCTCTGCGCAGTATATGCAACGGCATTCTTACTCACCGAGGGCGATGAAGAACTACCCATTCAAATGAGTGCATTGGGCAAAGTAAATGGTCGATTCGAAGTCCTTCGCGGACCCAACAGAATCACCGCCATTGTGGATTATGCCCACACCCCAGACGCACTAAAAAATGTATTGCAAACCATCAATGAAATACGCAAAAACAGCGTAACACTCATCACAGTGGTGGGATGCGGCGGGAATCGCGACCAAGCCAAGCGCCCCGAAATGGCCAAATTGGCTTCGGAAATGAGCAACAAGGCCATTCTCACCAGCGACAACCCACGCTTTGAAGACCCGCAAGACATCCTCAACCAAATGGAAGCGGGTGTAGAACCACAAAACTATAAGCGCATCCTCAAAATCGTGGATCGCAAAGAAGCCATCAAAACCGCCATCATGCTTGCCAACGCTGGCGACATCATTTTGGTGGCAGGCAAAGGACATGAAACATACCAAGACATCATGGGGGTAAAACACCCCTTCGACGACAAGGCCATCATCACAGACACTTTCAAACTAATCCAATAAAACATGCTTTACTACTTGTTCGAACACCTGGATAAAATTGGCATCGCCGGCGCTGGCGTGTTCAAATATATCTCTTTCAGGGCTTCATTGGCAGGCATCATGAGCCTTTTGATTGCCCTCATCGCAGGGAAAAGCATCATCGGCTGGTTGCAAAAACAACAAATTGGCGAAACCATCCGCGAACTCGGACTCGAAGGCCAAATGCAAAAGAAAGGCACCCCCACCATGGGAGGCATCATCATCATCATTAGCATCATCATCCCCACCTTGCTGTTGGCGAAACTCAGCAACATCTATGTAATTGTGATGATCATTAGCACCATTTGGATGGGTGTGATCGGCGGCATCGATGATTACATCAAAGTCTTCAAAAAGGACAAAGAAGGCATGAAGGCCACAACCAAACTCATTGGACAACTCATGTTGGGCGCGTTGATCGCCATCACCATCGATCACACCCACAGCATCAACCAAATTGAGCTCACCACCAATCTTCCCATCACAAAAAACATCCTCAACTACACCAACCTCATCCCGGGGGCTCACAACGCTTGGATCATCTACGTCCCCATGATCATTTTCATCGTGATGGCCGTAACCAATGCCGTTAACCTCACAGATGGGATCGATGGATTGGCCGCCGGAACCACTGCCATAGTGGGTGTTGGACTCGGCATATTGGCCTATGCCGCGGGTAACATCAAAGTGGCTGAATACCTAAACATCATTTACGTACCCAACTCGGGCGAAGTGGTGATCTTTTTGGCCGCAGTGATTGGCGCTTGTTTGGGCTTTCTGTGGTACAACGGATACCCAGCGCAAGTTTTCATGGGCGACACTGGCTCCATGGCCTTGGGTGGTGCAGTGGCCGCCGTTGCCATCATCATAAAAATGGAACTGTTACTCCCCATTTTGTGTGGTGTTTTCTTGGCCGAAAGTGGCTCTGTAATCCTTCAAGTAACCTATTTCAAATACACAAAAAAACGTTTTGGCGAAGGCAAACGCATCTTCTTGATGTCGCCCCTACACCACCATTTTCAGAAAAAGAACATCCCCGAAAGCAAAATCACCATCCGCTTTTGGTTGATCACCATCATATTGGTTTTGGCAACATTGGCATTGATTAAACTCCGTTGAGAAAGAAATTGGTCATATTGGGCGCAGGCGAAAGCGGCACAGGTGCTGCAGTTTTGGGGGTAACCCAGAACTGGGACGTATTTGTATCGGATCGAGGCAAAATCGCACCCAAATACCAAGACGAACTCAACATCCACA
Source organism: Bacteroidota bacterium (assembly GCA_027488495.1). Lineage (GTDB taxonomy): Bacteria > Bacteroidota > Bacteroidia > NS11-12g > UBA955 > UBA955. The sequence goes on from JAIYBO010000030.1 coordinate 14,056, forward strand.
ACATCGCTTGGGAACAAGAACAGCACACGGAGGAAAAAATCTTGGGCGCTGATTTGATCATCAAAAGTCCAGGCATTCCCGACAAAGCCCCATTAGTGGTTGCGGCCAAAGCCAAAGGCATACAGATCATAGACGAACTCGAATTCGGCTTCTGGTACACCAATGCCAAAATGATCGGCATCACAGGCACCAATGGCAAAACCACCACCACCCTGCTCACCTACCACCTGCTCAAACAAGCCGGACTGAACGTGGGCTTGGCGGGCAACATTGGCAGGTCCTTGGCCAGACAAGTGGCGCAGCAATCATTCGATATCTATGTGGTGGAAATGAGCAGCTACCAACTCGATTACATCGATCGGTTCCACTGCAACATCGCCATCCTCTGCAACATCACACCCGATCATTTGGATCGATACAATTACAACGTGGATGAGTATGCCAACAGCAAAATGCGCATCACCAAAAACCAAACGGCAGAAGACCATTTCATCTATTGTTCCGATGACACCCTCACCGCAGAAGCCATGGCCCGCAATGCTTTCGCATCAAACCCCATCCCTTTTAGCTTAACAAAACCCACCGAACAAGGGGCCTATACGGTAAATCAAACCCTTCACATCAATTCAAAAGAAAAATACACTCTCGATATGCAAGAATTTACACTACGCGGGCAACACAATGCCTACAACAGCATGGCCGCTGGAATCGCCGCCAGTTTAATGGATGTGCGCAAAGAAAGCATCCGTGAAAGCTTCAGCAATTTCCAAAATGCCGAACATCGCCTCGAATTCGTACAGAAAGTGGGCGGTGTGGACTACATCAACGATTCAAAAGCCACCAATGTAAACTCCGCTTGGTACGCCCTCGAAAGCATGGACCGCCCAGTGATTTGGATTGCCGGCGGCATCGACAAAGGCAACAACTACGCCGATTTGAAGCAACTGGTGAAAGGCAAAGTAAAAATGATCATCTGCTTGGGTTTAGACAACATCAAAATCCACCAAGCGTTTCAGGCCGATGTAGACCTCATCATCAACACTAGTTCTGCCAAAGAAGCTGTGCACGTGGCATCCAAAATGGCCGAACAAGGCGATGTGGTGCTTCTGTCGCCCGCCTGCGCGAGCTTTGATTTGTTCGATAGCTACGAAGATAGAGGCCGTCAGTTCAAAGAAGCCGTTCGCCACCTCTAATTCATCAAATACCGCAAAATCACCATGAACCCACAGTTTACTTCCCGTTTCAAAGGCGATAAATGGATATGGTTTGTCATCATCATCCTGTCGCTCATTGGCATCCTGGCCGTTTACAGCGCCACCGGAACCCTTGCCTATTCCAAACAAGGAGGAAATACTGAGTGGTACTTTTTGCGACACACGGGCTTTCTGTTCATCGGCCTATTGCTGCTGTATGGCACACACCTGATTCCCTTTTCATACTATTCCAGAATCAGTCAACTTTTCCTCTGGATTTCAATTGGATTGCTGATTCTCACACTGGCCATCGGCTCCGAAATCAACAATGCAACCCGCGTAATACCCATCCCAGGATTGGGCATCACGTTCCAACCATCCGACATGGCGAAACTCTTCTTGGTGATGTATATATCGAGATATCTGAGTAAAAATCAGGAGGAGATCGACAGTCCGCGCGTGTTTTGGACAACCCTATTTTTCATCTTAATGGTGGTGGGATTGATTGCACCGGAAAACTTGAGTACTTCATTGGTGGTATTCCTCACCGCAGCATTGCTCATGTTCATAGGCAGGGTAAACTTCAAATACATGATGTACATGTCGTTCCTAGGCGTAGGCTTGATCAGTGGCTTGGTTATTTTGTTGCTCAACATCAATACAGATGGCATGGAAAGCAGTCGTATTCCTACATGGAAAAAGCGTATCGAGACGTTCATGGGGAAAGACGATGGCCAAGGGAATTACCAGCAATTGCAATCGAAAATCGCGGTGGCTACGGGCGGTGTTTTTGGAAAAGGACCGGGAAACAGCACACAACGAAATTACTTGCCACACCCATATTCAGACTTCATTTATGCCATCATCATTGAGGAGTATGGATTGATTGGCGGATTGATTGTCACGGGGTGCTTTTTGATCTTGGTGTTCCGATGTTTAAAAATCGTGGTCGAAAGTCCGCGCGCCTTCGGCGCGCTGGTTGCCATGGGATTGGGCCTCTCCATGAGTTTACAAGCCTTTGTGAACATGGGAGTTGCCGTGGGCATGCTACCCGTTACGGGGCTCACCATCCCACTTGTGAGTATGGGAGGTACCAGCTTGTTCATGAACAGCATAGGTTTTGGCATCATCCTGGGCATCAGCAGATACATCGAAGAAGAAAAAAACCAACAAGAAGAAGCCCTCACCGCTGGGGTGTAAGGAATAACGAGCAACGCAATGACAAACCCTGTAGCACATATCGGCCCCAAATTCATCCTCTCTGGCGGGGGAACGGGCGGACATATATTCCCGGCTGTGGCCATTGCCAAAGAATTGCAGTTGCGATTCCCCACGGCTGAATTCTTGTTCGTGGGTGCCATTGGCAAGATGGAGATGGAAAAAGTGCCCAAAGAGGGGTTTCAAATTGTGGGATTGCCCATTGAGGGACTCAAGCGATCGGCATCACTCCGAAACATTGTGGTGTTTTTCAAAACCCTCCAGAGCTTCTGGAAGGCACGCAAAATCCTGAAAGAATTTCAACCCACTGCAGTGATAGGCACTGGCGGATACGCCAGCTTGCCCATTTGCTTCATGGCAGCCCGCGGCGGCTACCCAACCTTCCTGCAAGAACAAAACGGCTTTGCCGGACTTACCAATCGGTTGGTAGCCGCACGGGCCAAACAAATATTTACCGGATTTCCTCAGATGGACAAATTCTTTCCCGCCGGAAACTGGGAGTTCACAGGCAATCCAGTGAGGCAAAATATCATCGACTTGGGGCACAAACAGCAACAAAATCCATTCGAAGGACTCAAACCAAATCTACCCGTCATGTTTATCACCGGCGGAAGTTTGGGCGCGCGAACCATCAACCAAACCATTTTCAACAACCTCATCCCACTGGCCAAAGCCAACGTCCAACTCATCTGGCAAATGGGACTCCCTTTCGCGAAATCTCATACCGAGCAAATCAACAAAGTCATTGCAGACAACCCCGATATTTTCCAGAAAGACGATGCCCCCGGAATTTTTTTCGCACCCTTCATCTACAACATGGATGATGCTTATCAAGCCGCGGATATCGTCATCTCTCGCGCTGGGGCGATATCTATTTCAGAAATTGCCGTCGTGGGGAAACCCTCCATTTTGGTACCATCACCCAATGTAACCGATGACCATCAAACCCAAAATGCCAAAGTGCTGAGCTCCATGGATGCCGCCATGCTTATTACCGATAAACAAGCACCCGAAAACCTCGTCCCTGCAGCCATCGCATTGATAAAAGATACGAAAAAACAGGCAGAAATGCAAGAAAAACTGAAGCAAATCGCCAAGCCACACGCCACCCAAACCATCGTTAACCGAATTGTATCATGCCTGAAAATCAACGAATAACCGATTATCAACAAGCCTATTTCCTGGGCATTGGCGGAATTGGCATGAGTGCCATCGCCAGGTATTTGCTGCAATTGGGCATCCCAGTAATGGGATACGATAAAACGCCCACCCCGCTCACCCAAGCGTTAATAAATGAGGGAGCGATCATTACCTTCAACGATGAACTTGAGGCCTTGCCAGAGGTGGTGAAGTACAACTTGGATCAAACCCTGTTTATCCTCACACCGGCCATCCCCAAGAATCACCCCCAATGGAATTGGCTGCAATCGCAAAACGCACAGATCCTCAAACGAAGCGAAATCCTGGGAAAAATCGCCCAGAACGGATACTGCATCGCCGTGGCCGGAACCCATGGAAAAACAACCACATCCACCCTCGTAGCACACCTGCTACACAGTTGCAACGTGAATTTCACCGCATTTTTGGGTGGCATTTCATCCAACTTTGGCACCAACTACATCCGCAAAACAGACGGCATCAATCTCCCCGGCAAAGGCGAAATCATTGTGCTTGAGGCCGACGAATTCGATCGCAGCTTTCATCGTTTGAATCCCGATTTGGCCATTATCACCGCCATCGACCCTGACCACCTCGACATATACGGCACCGCGGAAGCATTCACCCAAGCATTTGTGGATTTCACACACCTCATTTCCACCGGATTGCTCATCCACGAATCGCTCAACATCCCCACCCCTGCCAATATCCAAGTGGTTCAGTATGGCAAAGCGTCTGCCTCCGGAGTTCACGCCAACAATATCCACATCAATCAAGGTGATTTCTGTTTCGATTTGATGATCAATGATACCCAAATCGCTCCATTTCGATGCGGACTGCCAGGCCATCACAACGTACAAAACGCCGTTGCGGCATTGGGAATTTGCATCCAATTTTTACAACTGCCCATTCACCAACTTCAAAACGGAATTGCATCTTTCAAAGGAGCCAAAAGACGATTCGAATACATCCACAAATCGGACCGCTTCGTTGTGATCGATGATTATGCACACCACCCCGAAGAACTCAATGCCATCATCGGATCGGTAAAAACGCTATACCCAAACAAAACCATCACTGGCATCTTCCAACCCCATCTGTTTAGCAGAACCCAGGATTTCGCCGATGGTTTCGCGCAAAGCTTGTCGGAACTAGACCAAATCTACCTACTCAACATCTATCCAGCCCGCGAACAACCCATCCCTGGTGTAAACAGCGATTGGTTATTGAGCCTCATCGATCACCCAAAAAAAGAAGTGATTACACCAGACCAAGTACTCGAAAAAATTAAACACAACCCCGCCGAAGTGCTCCTGATTTTGGGCGCTGGCGACATAGATCGCATTGTTCAACCTTTAGCAAAAATTTATGACGAATTGGAAGCTCGCACTCAATAAACGTCAGTGGATGGTGGCGTTGCTACTGGTTCTACTGGTGGCCGTAGCCATTTTTTGGTCGTCGATATCTAGCACCGCAAAAAACAGAATTGTGGAAAGCATGGACATTGTCATCCTCCCAGAAAACCAGGCCTTGTTCTTGAATCAAACCATCATTTCCGATTCTGTACAAACCATCATTGGAAACCCAAGTGGCCGAAGTGCAAACGACATCAATATCCAAAAACTCGAAGCCCGATTGAACAAAATTCCGGCGGTGAGAAAAGCGGAAGTATACATCGCATTGGATGGCGTATTGAAAATCAAAATTGAAGAACGAACCCCTGTAGTTTTGGTCCAAAATGCACTTCAACAAGAGTTTTACCTCGATTCGCAAGGCGTGATCATCCCAAATACTTCTAGCAAGTTTTGCGATGTGTTGGTGGCCAATGGAAACATCAAAAATGTGATGGCCAGTGGCAAAATCATCGGGGGCGAAACCGCCAAGAACATTGTGGCTGTGGCCAAGTTCATCGCAGCAGATTCGCTGTGGAACGCACAATTTCAACAATTGTATGTAGATAATTACAACGACCTTATTTTGATTCCCCGCATCGGAAAACATAGCATTGTTGTAGGCAACGGCGCAAACCTTCCGCAAAAGTTCGGGAACCTCCGTCTTTTCTACGATCAAGGCCTAAAAAGCACTGGCTGGGATCGATACAAAAGCGTAGACATTTCCAACCTCAACCAAGTGGTGGGAACGCGCAATGGCCAAGAAAGTATACAAAAAGAAGAAAATAAGTCCAATAAAAACAACACCCATTAAATATCAAGAATTCATCAATCAGTAACCCAAAAACAACAAAAAATATGGCTATCAATAACAATATCATCGTAGGGCTCGACATCGGCACAACCAAGGTGTGTGCGATCGTGGGGCAAATGGCTGAAAACGGCAAAATCAACGTTTTGGGCATGGGAAAAGCACCCAGTCAAGGAGGTGTTTCTCGCGGCATGGTCGCCAACGTGGCCAAAGCCGTCACTGCCATTCAATTCGCCGTTGAAGAAGCGATCAAACAAAGTCAAGTAAACATCAAAACGGTGTTTGTGGGCATCGCCGGACATCACATCAAAAGTTTACAACACCGTGGCACTTTGAGCCGCAAACAATGGGACGTGGAAATCACCGAAGATGAACTCAACAAGCTTGAATCCGAAATGGAAAATTTGGCGTTATCTCCCGGCTTGGAAATCCTTCATGTACTTCCACAGGAATATCGCATCGATGGTGAAGAAGGCATCAAAGACCCCGTTGGACGGGTTGGCGTTCGTGTAGAATGCAATTACCACATCATCACCGGTGAAACCTCTGCCGCCAAAACCATCTTCATGGCCGTGCGCAGAGCCGGATTGGAAATCGCAGACCTCATCGTAGAACCCGTGGCTTCTGCCGCTGCCGTTTTGAGCGAACCCGAAATGGAAGCTGGCGTGGCGTTGGTTGATATCGGAGGTGGAACAACAGACATTTGTATTTTCGACGATGGTGCCATCCGTCATACCGCCATCATCCCCATCGGTGGCGATCGCATCACCAAAGACTTGCAAGAGGCCTTTGGCATTTTGAAAGACCAAGCAGAATTCGTGAAAGTCAACTACGGCAGTTGCTACCCAACCGAAGCCATGAAAAACGAAGTGGTGGTGGTACCAGGCTTGCCAGGAAGAGCACCCAAAGAAATTTCACTCTATGCGATTTCTCAAGTGATTCGTGCCCGCGTGGAAGACATCATCCAAAAGGTTGATTTCGAAATCGTAGTTTCAGGCATCCGCAACAAATTGGCCGGCGGCATTGTTCTCACCGGCGGTGGATCTACCATGAAAGACATCACCCAATTGTTCAATTACTTCATTGGCTTGGAAGTGCACATTGGCTCTCCCGGACAGCGTTTGGGCAAAGGGATGATCGATGAAGTGCGCAACCCCATGTACGCAACAAGCATCGGTTTGGTTCTCAAGGGATTTGAGTTGGCACAAAAGCACCAACACATCGAACTCAACAACGAAATCATCCAAAAAGAAGAAGCCAATGCGCGTGTTAGCGATCCTTTCTTGGACGAAATCAACATGCAACCCGTACAAGAAACCCCAGTTCAAATCGAATTTGGCGACACCCCAGAAGGCAAAAACAGCGGATTCTTATTCCCCGGATCTTGGTTCAGTGGAAAGAGCAAAGGCCTCTTCAAGGGCATCAACGATTGGATGAAGGAAGGTGAAGATTTTCACGATTGATCTACACTAAAACAGTAAAACATGTCAGTATTTGAACCAGCAGTCAATATAACCCGTGGCAACCTCATCAAAGTGATCGGTGTAGGTGGCGGAGGCAGCAATGCCGTAAACCACATGTTCCGTCATGGTATCGAAGGTGTAGATTTCTTCATCTGCAATACCGATTTGCAAGCCCTTCATAGCAGCCCCATCCCCAATCGCCTACAATTGGGCGCACAGCTCACCGAAGGACTTGGTGCAGGCTCGATGCCCGACATGGGAGAAAAGGCCGCGATGGAAAACATGCAGCAGATTCGCCAAATCATGGAAGACAACACCAAAATGGTATTCATCACCGCCGGAATGGGTGGTGGTACAGGTACCGGTGCCGCTCCTGTGATCGCGAAAATTGCCAAAGAACTAAACATCCTCACGGTGGGTATCATCACCCTGCCGTTTGAAGATGAAGGTCCTCAAAGGATAGACCAAGCACAAGAAGGTCTCGAAAAACTCCGTCCGCACGTAGATGCTTTGTTGACCATTTGTAACGATCGCATCGTAGACATGTACGGCGACCTCACCATCACGCAAGCATTTTCAAAGGCCGATGACATTCTTTGCACCGCAGCCCGAGGCATCGCTGAAATCATCACCAAACCCGGACAAATCAACGTAGACTTCATGGATGTGCAAACCGCAATGAAAGACAGCGGACGAGCCATCATGGGAACAGGTTTTGCGTCTGGCGACAACCGTGCTGAAAACGCAGTGCGCATGGCATTGGATAGTCCTTTGCTCGACAATACCCGTATTCAGGGTGCTCGACATTTGCTAGTGAATTTTGCCTACGGCCACAAAGAGCCCGTAATGAGTGAAATTTCTAAAGTGAAAAAATTCTTGCAGGAAGAAGCCGGACATACCGCCCACCTGAAGATGGGTATTACCCGCGACGAGAGCCTAGGAGAAGACATCGCCATTACAGTAATCGCCACTGGATTCGAAGTAAAATCGTTTGGCAGCAACTACAACTTCCAAGAACCTGCCGTTCAGCAGCAGCCCATAGCTCAGAACATCCCAGTAGCGCAAAATCATGCTGTAAACAATCCATACCAACCCAACTATTATGGGGGACAAGGATTTCATCAGGCACCACCTGCGAGCAGCATGCAACCCAATTTATTCAGCGCACCGCCCAGCAACCCTACTGTGGTGAATCATGTGCCGCAGCAGATCAATAACATTGAAGACAGTGCGATGGTGAACAATACGTTTGGACAAGAGCCCATGCCGTTTGATCACAATCAAAACAGTGACTTAGCAAATCCAAACAACAACATCACAAACGCGAATAGCCATATCGCCAACACTGCGAACCCCCTCAATCCAATGAATGTGGAACCCAAGGCGTTCGAAAGTTCAAGCGAATGGAACGAGGACCCCATGGCGCAAATATTTCGCGATACGCGTATGGAAAACGGACGCAGAGACAGGGAAGCGTTGTTTGAAAACGACATCGAAATTCCCGCTTACATGCGCAAGGGCATCAGTTTAGAAGCTGCGCCCCCAAGCCAATCTCAGTTGGTAAGTAAAATCACCATCGGAGAAGAAGACCCAATGAATGCACGCGATTTAACGGTTAAACCGAATCGCCACTTGCACGATAACGTGGATTGATAGCCAAAAAAATCCAACAGCAAAGGAGCCATGCCGCAAGGTGTGGCTTTTTTGTGTTC
>JAIYBO010000107.1 GCA_027488495.1 Bacteroidota bacterium
AATTGCACCCTCCGTGACCTTGTGATAGTTGAACTCCACCGCCACCTGCTTGTTGATGCATCCCAACACGTCCACAATCCGCTGTATCATGCTGTCTGATAGGCTTCGGGCCGACTTACCCACGCCCCAGCTCAATTGCTTCACCTCCGCATCGTTGAGCTTGTGTACCTGTATCAAGTTGGTGAGCAGTGCCTCCACCGCCGGAAATCGCTCATAGGGCTTTAAAATCGAAAACAACAGGGGTAGGGTGCCGCGCTCGCTGTCTTTCAAACTGTGTATGCTGAAATCGTTGTCGTTCTGCAACACGTATTTCCCGTCCACCACTTTGATCGATAGGCGATGCCCGTTCAGTCCCTCGCTGCGCAAAAAGTTGAGATCCTCCCGCAACATCCGGGTTTTGATCATCCCAAATCGCTCGGCAATCAACAACTGCAAGCCCTCAAACGTGGGCTGATGTCCCTGCCGCAAATGCTCCTGTATAAACTCCAAGCGATGTATCCGCGCCGCATGCATGGCTCAAATATAATGCAATAATTTATTGCACTTGTGCATTATTTCTGTGGCACGTGGATGGCGAAATTTGAAATATCATGAACAACGAAACCACATTATCCCTCGCCACTGCCACCGCCGATGCGCTTCCTTCCGAATTGGCCGGCCTCAACCTATTCAACGAGTTTGATCTGCAAATCTTGCAACTGCAATCGGAGATTGAGTACAGGTTGGCGGAACGACAAAAATGTTCAGACCATTACAAATACAAATTTGAAGCGCAGCTCAAAGAGTTCAGCGAGCGTTGGTTCGAAGAAGTGGAAGAGGCCGCGTCGCTCCCCTTGAAATCGCTGGAGCACGACATCAGCGTGTATGCATACGGCAGGGAAGACAGCATGATTTCTGTACGAAATGGAAAGAGCAGCATCACGTTCAGCTACCTCATGAATAAATACGAGTTTGTGATGGAGCGATGCGATGAGTTTGAGGATATCGACGTACATGATTTTGTGTTGCGTTGGTATCGGCTCGACAAAGATGAACTCATGAAAATCAACATTGCATTTGCGGAATTGGAGAGCTTGATTCCGTTTTTGGTGCGATGGAACCGCGAGATGGAGGCGATGCACAGCGATATCCGGGTGGGGGTGATGCAGGCCAATTTTGAACTCAAGGCAATGGACGATGAGCTAAAAGAGATGCGCAAGAAAATCCATGCGATTCGATCAGCTTCCTTCATGGCGGGGAAAGTGGTCGATTTCGGAAGCATGGGGGTAAGCCGCTTGTACACCACCAGGCGCAAGTTTGAGTTCGTGGATCAAATCAAGTTGGTTGGACTGTCGGCCACCGGCAAAACCTGCTCGTTTGAGGCCATCGTGTTGGACAAAGCGTTCCGCAGCACCTACTACTATCCCGATTTAGGCACCGCCAAAGTTCGGGTGATTCAAAAGGTGAGGGTATCCTCGTTGCTGGCCAATTTGTATGAGCGTAAGTGATGCGAAAAGTGCGATTTTACTTGACTTTGGGCTTAAAATTTCGTATATTGAGGAGATGAAAATCAGCCGCCTGACTCATCTGCTGTCTATTTCTTAACGCGAACCTTCAAGTTGTTCTCTAAATTTTCGTAGGCAATTACCTTTCCCTGATAGATGTATACAGAGCTCAAGCCATAATAAAGCCGCCTGGCCTCTTCGGCTGTAACCATGTAACTGTCAGGTTCGCCCATAACGGCAATCACATCGTCTACTGTGGATCCGATAAAAAAGTAACTTTTAGAATTGCTGGATTTTCCTTTTAGTTCTGCCACCTCCGCCTCCAGGGCTTTATTTTTCTTTTCAAGTGTTTCCACGTAATCATGGTCGGTTTGAGAATTCTTAGAATTACATGATAGCAATAACAAGCTGAAAATGAGATAGATATTTTTTTTCATTCTTCTTATAAAATGGTGTTGTACAATCTGCAATATAATTGCTTTTGGTTAGAATTTGAACGACGCAAAGTGTTTTCTATCAACAAGTTGAAACGGTGATTTTTTGCTAATTAGTCCACAGCTGTGGACGAGTACGTCTCCCAGTTTGTTATTCTTTGGAGTACCGAGGTACTTTGCTCCCTCAATCCTTAAATCATTATGTATTCGTACGTTCAACAATTCCAATTTATCATCAAATCTGGTAGGATGGTCATTGCCGATCCTTGTGTCTTCGAAGACACTTTTGGTGCTGTATCACTCCGAAATGTGAGGTCTGGTATCTGGACAGCCCATTTTAGTTATAATTATGCAGGCAATTTGGAGCATGCCATCGCCAAGCACGAAAAACCCAGTATACTGAGTCACCGCGAAAAAATCCATGAAATAGAAGTTCAAAGTGAACAAATTGGCTTTTTTGATAGAAAATTCTACCGCAATGATCAGTTGGCCAAAGAGTTGCCGGTAGAACCCTATGTGATTGTTAAAAAGGGGGATCTGTGGTACTGTGCCATGAGTTATATAACCAATCATGGGCCCAACGGGGCAGGCGCATTTGGTTATGGAGCGATCACCGATACGCAATCAAAATCACATCTTGTGATTGCTAAAAAGAGTTGGGTAGGCGATTATGTTGAGTTTGAGATTCGCCTCAAATAACAATCATTGAAAGACATCCACTATCTTGCAATCATGGAATTCCGTAGGGCATCAGACCGATTGAATTTTTTCTTCGATCCCCACAGTTGGGTGCTGCTGGTTGATACACCACCGGATGGTTCTTTAGATTCACACCTGCAAGTTGTTAGAACGGCTTGTATACATTGGGGAAGCAAACTCGAATTTCCGTTTCAGTTTGATGCGCAAGCGTTCGAAAACTCCCAAGAAGCCCACGAGTTTTGGCTCCAAAAACTGCCAGGACTGAGATTGCTGCATTACCGAAAACAAGACATCATCATTTCGGATTTGTTCGATGGCTATGATCCACAAAGGGCCAATCAGTTGCTCCGCCGGAAACTACAACTCGATGAAAATGCCTGGGCGCACCTCATTCATTTTGGCGGTCCGCAAAACACCATCGTTTGTACCTTTCAAACAAAGCCAGAACCCCGGGAACTGCGCGAAGCCATCGCCCATTACCACAACAATCACGTTCGGTCTGCCATCCAACAATCTGAAATGGTGTCTCATTCCATTCCATCGCCCTTTGGATCGCAACATGGCCTCGCTGAACTGTCAAACCCCAGCGCGCAGCTGATTCTAGAAGCCAATCATGCCAGCTCGGTTACGAGGATTATGCGGACGCTCCGACATGAACTGGATCGGATCCATGTGAGTCATTATCATCGAACCATCACATTTGTGGATATGGGGGTGGTTGCATGCCTGTCGCCACAGTGCTTTGCGTTGTATTGTATGTACCTCGATGTAGTAGACGGAATGACAAACCTGAACCGAGATGCGCACAAGCACATTGCCATTGACCACTATCGGCGCATTGCAGGCATCATGGATGCGGATGATCTTGCGCCCATAGAAAATTGCTTTAACATACGCGACGATAAACCCCTTCGCGATGCCGTGTACAAAATCAAACGGGAAATTGTGAGCAAGGTGGGCAGCGCCGAATGGGCCAAGCCCTATTTGATCGCAGGGCGAAATGGCCAGAACAAACGCATCGCAATAAGTCGGGATTTGGTGACTTATACTGACTAGGATTTCGCGTAACGACGTCGTTGAATTTAACGTTGCGATTTGTCTGTAACTAGTTTTGCATCAACAAATAAAACACTATGCAAAATTTACTATTCGTTTACGGAACATTGCGCAAGGATTATGGCAATCACGGTTTTTTGAAGAACGCTCATTTTCTGGGTGAGGCGAAAACCCAAGACAAGTTTGTGATGCACTGCAGGGGGTATATCCCGTTTGTGAGTGAGAGTCAGGCCATCTCGCAGATTGTGGGTGAGGTGTACGAGTTGGACGACAGCACCTTGGCGTCGATTGATCATTTGGAGGGTTGCTTTCCAAAGGGCGATGGTTCCGGTGAGTTTGAAGCGAGCAGCTGGTACATCCGGAAGCAGATTCCTGTTGAATTCGTGGGCTATGAGGGTCACACAATGGTTTGGATGTATTTCAACGAGCAAGAAACCCAGCATCCGATCATTTGCAGCGGGGATTATGCCGACCGCGAGTTGCTGTTGAATCGGCAGGATCGCACTTGGTATTTTGCCTATGGTTCAAACATGGATGTATCGCGCATGCTGGATCGAAAGGCATATTTCACACAGAGAATGAAGGGTGTGGTACACGGACATCGGTTGGTATTTAACAAGATTTCGGATGACTATCCGGGATATGGTTTTGCGAATATTGTACCTGAGCATGGTTTCGATGCGATGGGGGTGTTGTATGAGGTAAATGCGGATGGTATGGCGCAGTTGGATAGATACGAAGGCGTGCGCGGTGGTCATTATTTCCGAACGCAGATGATGGTGTCGCTG
>JAIYBO010000101.1 GCA_027488495.1 Bacteroidota bacterium
CCGATTTGCAATCGGGGAATGTATGTTTTGTTTATTTTTATTTGGTTTGTATGAGCGCCAATTAAACCAAAACCACCACTTTGTTCTTTAAAACTTCAACCAATCCACTTTTGATTTCAAAGCTTTGTGTTTGATTGTTGTCTTTGATCTCGATGCTACCTGCTTTCAAGTTGGCAATCATGGGAGCGTGGCTATCAAGCAACTGAAAGCTACCATTTACACCAGGAAGAGAGATTACTTCTGCTTCGCCGCTGAATAAGGTTTTATCTGGAGTCAATAATTCAACAAACATGGTAATTATGCGTTAGCGTCTTCCAACAACTTTTTGCCTTTTTCAATGGCATCTTCAATGGTTCCAACCAAGTTGAAGGCTGCTTCTGGATATTCATCCACTTCGCCGTTCATGATCATGTTGAATCCTTTGATGGTTTCTTTGATTTCTACCAAAACACCAGGGATACCAGTGAACTGTTCTGCTACGTGGAAAGGCTGAGACAAGAAACGTTGAACACGACGTGCGCGGTGAACCACCAATTTGTCGTCTTCACTCAATTCATCCATACCCAAGATGGCGATGATGTCTTGCAATTCTTTGTAACGTTGCAACAATTCTTTCACACGTTGAGCGCAACCGTAATGTTCTTTGCCCAATACGTCTTCGCTCAAGATACGGCTGGTTGAGTCCAAAGGATCCACCGCAGGGTAGATACCCAATTCCGCAATTTTACGAGACAATACTGTGGTTGCATCCAAGTGAGCAAATGTGGTTGCTGGTGCTGGATCTGTTAAGTCATCCGCAGGTACATATACCGCTTGTACAGACGTGATAGAACCACGTGTTGTAGAGGTAATGCGCTCTTGCATCGCACCCATTTCAGTAGCAAGGGTAGGTTGGTAACCCACGGCACTGGGCATACGACCCAATAACGCAGATACTTCTGATCCTGCTTGTGTAAAACGGAAGATGTTATCGATGAAGAACAAAATGTCTTTTCCTGCACCGGTACCATCACCATCACGGAAGTATTCCGCAACGGTCAATCCGCTCAATGCAACACGTGCACGGGCTCCGGGAGGCTCGTTCATTTGTCCAAACACCAAAGTTGCTTGGCTATTTTTAAGGTCTTCCATGTCAACGGCATCCAAATCCCAGCCACCTTTTTCCATGCTGTGTTTGAAAGCGTCGCCATATTTGATAACGCCAGATTCGATCATCTCGCGCAACAAATCGTTTCCTTCACGGGTACGTTCACCAACACCGGCAAATACAGACATACCAGAGTATGCTTTTGCGATGTTGTTGATCAATTCCATGATCAATACGGTTTTACCTACACCGGCACCACCGAACAATCCGATTTTACCTCCTTTGGCGTAGGGTTCCAACAAATCGATTACCTTGATACCGGTGTACAGAGGTTCTGCACTGGTGCTCAAGTTGTCGAAAGTTGGCGCGGGTTGGTGAATACCACGGCCGTTTTCTTTAGAGAGTTGCGTCATTCCGTCAATGGCATCACCCACTACATTGAGTAGGCGTCCACGGATTGATTCACCCACGGGCATGCGGATTGCATCGCCAGAATCCACGCAGTCAATTCCGCGGCGCAAACCATCGGTACCATCCATCGCAATGGCGCGTACCATGTTTTCGCCTAAGTGCTGCTGAACTTCGAGCACCAAGATTTGACCGTTGTCTTTCGTAACGGTGAGTGAGTTGTAAATTTTAGGAAGTGTTGATCCGGGTTCGTTGAAACTTACATCGACCACAGGACCAATGATTTGAGATATTTTACCTACGTTGGCCATCGTGAATTTTCGGTGTGCAAAAATACACAAAGGTTTTGCCATCTCCAAAGGTTTTACAAAATAGTTAATGCGATTTCACAATTGTTTATCAATCCAAGCCATTCCTTTGTGCTTTTAGCGTTTCCACTGAGAATGAAATTTGCATCGCCCCATGTAAAAAATCGTTAACTTCGCCCTTTTATTCATGGATCGTAATACAGTCATCGGTTTCTCGCTCATTTTTCTTATCCTCATTGGATACTATTGGTACACTGCGCCAACGCCTGAGCAACAAGCAGCTTTCGATAAACAGCGCGACAGTATAGCGCAAGTGGAGGCGGCGAAAGCCAATCCAGTGAAATCGGCTCCGGCATCTTCTAATGTGTCGAAAACTAGCATTTCCTCAGACACTGCTTTGGTGAAATCGTTGGGTGGTTTTGCTTCACAGCTTTCTGGTAAAGCCGATGTGATTCAACTTCGAAGCAAGCAATTGAGCGTAGATGTTCGAACCAAAGGTGGTAACATGGGTCGTGTGATGCTTAATGGTCACAAGCGTTCAGATTCCTCTGCCTTGGAATTGCTTTCGAATATCGATGCCTATAATGAGTGGTTTTTTGAATTGTACACAGCCAACGGGCCGTTGAAGAGCAGCGATTTTTATTGGAATGTGGTGAAACAATCGCCAAGCAGCGTGACCATGAGATTGGGTGATACGTCAAGGTATATCGACCAAACTTACACCCTCGATGCGGATGGCTACACGGTAAAACATGCGATGTCGTTCAAAGGCATTGATGAATTGGTGAAATCAAGAACTTCAGGAATCAAAATTTTCTGGAGGGCTCAATTGCACAAGCAGGAGCGCGACATGAAATGGGAGACTCAAAACACCACCGTGGTATATAAAATGGTGGGAGAGGATGCCGATAAATTGGATGTGGCTAGCCCCGACGCGGAAGAGTTGAAGAACAACTTAGAATGGGTAGGTTTCAAACAGCAGTATTTTTCAGCGATTATGGTTGCCGATTCAACGTTTTCTTCGGATGCCAAAATTTCTTGGAAAGAGACCAAAGAGCCCGGTAAAATCAAAGACTTGCAGGCGGAGGTGTATTTGGATTTTGATAGACAGTCATACAAAGAGTACGGTTTTAGCTATTATTTCGGTCCAAACCAATATTACACAATGCAAGAAGCCAAAGTTGGTAAGGCCAATGCTGGTTTGGAGCGCGTGATTCCTTTGGGATGGGGTTTGTTTGGATGGGTGAACCGATATGTTGTAATTCCAGTATTTCATGCCTTGGATGGTGTGATTGGCAGCATGGGTATCATCATTTTGTTGCTGACCATCATTATCAAAACGGCGTTGTTACCATTGGTTTACAAATCTTACATCAGTACCGCCAAGATGCGTATTCTGAAGCCCGAATTGGATGTGATCAAGGAGAAGCACGGGAACGACATGCAGAAAATGCAACAAGACAATATGGCTTTGTACCGCAAAGCGGGCGTATCGCCCATGAGTGGTTGTGTGCCG
>JAIYBO010000006.1 GCA_027488495.1 Bacteroidota bacterium
CTCACGGTAGAAAGCATGGGTGCCCAAAGCATCCGCGAAACCCCCGCATCAGATTTTTACGAAGCCCTCGGCCACCTAAAAGGCGTAGATGTTACCAGTGCTAGCCTCGGTTTCCGAATCGTAAATACCCGCGGCTTCAACAGCACCAGTCCAGTAAGAACGTTGCAAGTGATCGATGGGGTGGATAACCAATCACCCGGGCTCAACTTCTCCCTTGGCAACTTCCTAGGAGCGAGCGAGTTGGATGTCATCAACCAAGAAATCGTTGTGGGTGCATCCAGTGCCTATTACGGTCCAGGTGCTTTCAATGGCGTGATCTCCATGACCACCAAAGACCCCTTTAAGTACCAAGGACTCCAAGTGAAACAAAAAGTGGGCGAGCGCAGACTCACCGAAACCGCTGTGAGATTTGCCAAAGCCTTTGGAAAAGCCGGACAAGAAAAGTGGGCGATGAAAGCCAACCTATTTTACATGCAAGCCTACGATTGGGAAGCCGATAACATGGATGCAGTAAAATCAGGTTCTCCCCAAGACAGCGTCAACAACATCTTGAATCCCGGCGGCTATGATGCCGTGAATCGCTACGGCGATGAAATTCTCAGACCCGGCGAAAACGATGCCACCGCCCGTTCTCAAAAATGGGATTATCCCGGTTTGATGCGATTCCACCGCCAAGGCTACGAAGAAAAAGACATTGTAGATTACAACACCTACAACTTCAAAACTTCTTTCATGACCGCCTACAGACCCAAGCCCACCGGGATGCGTCAGTTCGAATACCAAGTCAATTACGGCATGGGTACCACGGTGTATCAAGGCGATAACCGTTATAGTTTGCGCGATATCAAGTTTTTACAAAATCGATTGGAGTACAAAGACAAAAATGGATTCCTCCGCGTGTATGCCACCCACGAAGACGCTGGTAGAACTTACGACGCTGTTTTCACGGCCTTGCTCATGCAAAAAGCGGCCAAACGCGACGATTTATGGGGCGGTGATTACTACTCCTTGTGGAAAAGCAAGTTCGTGCCCCAATTGAAAAAACGCCCTGGCTACCCAACCGGAGATTGGTTTTCAAACCCCAATTGGTTCACTGAACTCGATGCCCTGATGGCAAACAACCAAGATTTGCTCACCAAATGGCACCAAGAGTGCGCAGGACTTGCCGATAGAAAAAATGATTGGCAAGGCAGACCGCATTTCGAACAACCCAATACCTATGATCGCTTCCAACCAGGCACAGATCGCTACGATTCACTGAAAAATGCCATCACCTCGCTGAAGAGTTTTGGTGAAGGTGGCAGTGGTTTCTTCGACAAGAGCGCGCTCTACCACATACAAGGCGAACACAAATTCAAATTGGCCGATAAAACCAACCTCACCACCGGATTTTCTGGCAGGTTGTATCGCCCCAATTCCATGGGAACGATCTTTTCAGACACAAACGGCCGCGTGATTCGCAACCACGAATTTGGTGCTTATGCGGGTATCGAACAACGCTCCAGCAACAACAAAGTGAAAATCAATGCCACAGTAAGGGTTGATAAAAATCAAAACTTCAACTACATCTTCTCCCCCGCCGCATCCATGGTGTACACACCGAATAAAATCACCTATTACCGCGTGAGTTTGTCTGCTGGAGTGAGAAACCCCACTCTGGCCGATCAATACCTTTACTACAATGTGGGAAGAGCCATTTTGTTGGGTAACATCACCGGCTACGATAGCATGGTTACCCTGCCTTCTTTATACGATGCGTTGAGTGGACTAACCACAGATTTGAAAAAACTGCAGTGGTTTGGTGTTGACCCTGTTCGACCAGAAAAAGTAAAGAGCATAGAAATCGGTTACAAATCCTTCTTGCTTGCCAACAAGCTCAACATTGATGCCTCGGCCTATTACAGCTATTACGAAGACTTTATTGGCTATAAAATTGGCATAGACCCTACCATTGACTATTCCATCAATTACATCAGTGGCGGACAGGTATATCGCATTGCAACGAACGCAGAGAGCACTGTAACAACCACCGGAATTAGCATAGGAACCAACTATTTCTTCGCAAAGAATTACACGGCCGGGGTAAATTATTCCTTCAATCAATTGAATAAAACCAATACGTTGGACCCCATCATCCCTGCCTTTAACACTCCCAAACACAAGTACAATGTTTCCATTGGTGGTCAAAATTTGGAGATCAAAAAATTCAAAATTCAGAACCTTGGATTCAACATCAACTACAAATGGGTGCAAGGCTTTCGATTCGAAGGAAGCCCTCAGTTTACTGGAGATGTGCCCACCTACTTCTTGCTCGATTGCATGATTTCAAAGGTGGTCCCCAAATACAAAGCCATGATCAAAATGGGCGCCAGCAACCTCACAAACAACAAAGTGATGCAAGTGTATGGCGGACCAAGAATTGGTAGAATGGCATACTTTTCTGTATATTTCGACCTGTAATTGAAATACAATAAGTTAAAATCAATTCCTTAAGTTTGTAAAAAACCAAAATTAAATAATATGAAAAAAACATTACTCGCCGCTTTGACAGTTGTGTTGGTTTCAAATGCTTTTTCCCAAATCAAATATGTGGATGAAGTTTTGACTGCCGACAAGATCAAGGTTACAAAAAACGTGACTTATGGTGACAACTACACCGTTCTCACAGGGACTCCCACATTAACTAGCACTGTGTCTATGGCACCCGGTTATGGATTTGTGGCAATGACTGCAGACATCTACGAACCCCAAGATGGCGCAAGCAATCGCCCTTTGATCATCTTCACACACACCGGTTCTTTCTTACCCCGCTACTCTAACAACAGCCCCGTGGGTTACAAAGACGACAGTGCCACTGTGGCTTTCTGTATGTCGTTGGCAAAACGTGGTTATGTGGTTGCTTCTATGACTTACCGCATGGGTTGGAACCCTGCCGCTGCCACTGTTGACGCACGTAAACAAGGTATCATCAACGCCGCTTACAAAGGTGTTCAAGATTTGGCCACTTGCGTTCGTTTCATGAAAAAGAGCGTGAAAGAAGGTGGTAACCCTTACAACATCGATACCACCAAAATTGCTGTAGGTGGAAACGGTACAGGTGGTTACATCACCAGCGCGTACTCTGCGATTGACCGTCAGAGCGAAATCAAAAGCATCAAATTCCGCGATGCCACTACAGGAAAAGTAATGGTTAACGATACCATGTGGGGTGACCGCTTCGGTATTGGTGTAAACAACCCAGCAATGGGTATGTTCTGCAAATCCAACCACGTTGGTTACACATCAAACGCCCGTTTGGCTTTTGCCATTGGTGGTGCCATTGGTGACTCTGCTTGGATGGAAGCCGGTGAAATTCCTTTGATCTGGACCCACTCTGTAAGCGATCCATTTGCTCCTTACACCACCGGTATGGTAAACGTACCTGGTACTACCCTCCAAGTAGTTGAAGTAAGTGGTGGCTTCGACGCCATGTCTCGCTGTCAGCGTTTGGGTAACACCGCACCTTACAAAGGCAAAGTGATGGATGATTATACCCGTGAAGCCAACAAGTTGAACAAAGGCGTTGATGGTTTATTCCCAATCGCCGGCTTGGCCAACGCATCTGGCCCATATGAGTGGTACGACACCACCAAAATCAAAATGTTGCCAAACCCTCCTTACAATCCCACAGTGATTTTGGCGGGCATTAAAGCATCAAACCCATTCCAAAGCAAAACCAAAGCGATGAAATATGTAGATTCAGTAATGGGCTACATGGCGCCTCGTATTGCGGTTACTTTGGGCTTAGTAGCTTCAGTAGGTATCGAAAACACCAACTTGGCCACCAACGTAACATTGGCTCCAAACCCTACCAAAAACCAATTGATCATTCATAACAACTGGGACAACCGCACTTTGGTTGCTGCTAGCTTGGTAGATATCAATGGCAAAGTAGTTCGTGAATTCGCCATCAATGGCAACCACAACGTATACGAATTGAACGTTCCAACTGGCATTTATGTAGTTAGAATGCAATTCAACGACGGTGTAGGAAGCAGCAAGTTGATGGTTGACTAAACCACACAAAGAATATCACCATTTATGGTGAATTGTTAATGTCCTTTCAAGGGGCGGCTTTGTGCCGCCCCTTGTTTATTTATACCAAGTATTAATAACACATTGCAAAGAATATTAAATTCAATTATCTCACATTCAATTATTTATTTAGTTTTACAAACTCATTCATGACACGATATCTCCTCGGCATCTTCTTGGTATTTTTGTTAACCACTGGTTGTAATAGTGCCTTTCGGGCCAATTCAACATTCATTCGTGTATCGCCCCCAGTGGCAAAATATCTGCAACACAAAGAAGTGGTGATTCATAACAATGACAGCAGGAAAGACATTTATAGAAAAGTAAGCATCGAAGTGCCACGAGAATCAGATTCTCTATATCGATTGAAATTCAAAAAGATCAAAGGCGAAACCATCATCTTAGAAATTACAGACTCTTTCCAGAACATCAAAAATGTGGCGATCCCTCAATCAAAATTAAGGGCTTATCCCGTTATGCTGTCAACCACAATATTTCCCGTTACGGGATTTGGCTTGGCTTCCGTTGAAGGAAAAAGAAAACCGGTTGCAGAAACCATTGTGTTTTTAGTGGGATTTTTATCTGTAACAACAGATTTGATTGCCATTCCCCTTTCCCAACCACTTTTCCCTCATCATTCATATGCGGTTCCCCATGAATTTACCCTCAAAAATATTGCCGACGTTACACCTGTATATCGCAGAAACTCAGAAGATTTATTCGAAATACCCAAGCCCATCAACCCCAACCCTTCTGCGTTTCTAAATAAAAATTACCAAAAAACCCGGAGATTCAATGCCCAATTCAACATGGGTTATGGAATACCCGATTACACAAAATTATCTACAGACGACTTACTAAAACGTTCATCAAGAATGAAAGCCTCACCCTGGATGAATGGCGAGTTTAATATGCAAACATCACCAAAATTTCAATGGGGATTTTATTCAGCTGCCAGTGTGGAACCAACCACAAAAAGCAGTGTTTCGGCACTTCAAATGGGTTTCATCCAACAAATTCAACCCAATGCCCAAATCATCTTCGGTGTTGGTGCGGGATTGGGATCTTTCACCCGATTAGAAGGAAATAACTTCACGGATTCAATCAATCGGTATAACAACAAAATACTTCGTGGTGATAGTTTGTTGCATACCACCTATACCTTCAAACCCGATGAAAAGCACAATTTCATGCCTATCACATTATACCTTCAATACTCTCATAAATTGCATCGCTATGTGAATTTCAATGTTGGGCTAAGAGCGACGAAATTCAATTCGTACTTTGATTACACCAAAACCCAAGTACTCAAAAACTCTGAAACGATCGCCCCTGGCATCATCGCACTTCGGTCACAAATAATCGGTGAACCCCAGGAAGAACTCACCAAAACAAAAAATATCCTTTACCAAATGCAATTGGGATTCACCTTTACACTCAACCCCTAAAATGAAATCTACCATCAAACTCACCCTACTTTCATTGCTAGTACTCACCATTTCTGCTTGTGACCCTTGGTACATAGAAGAAAGAACTTTTCGCATTCTTCAAATACTTCAAAACAATCAAACCAATACCGTGTACAGCAAAGTCATGGTGAGCTTGGGAGGTACTAATCAAATTGGCATATACGAAAGAGATACGTTTTATATTGACCGATCCATTTCACCCGGCGATACAGCCCAAATACTAGTGGAAGATGTAATGGCATCCAGGTTTAATTTCGTGGATACAGTGAACATCGATGTTACCCTCACCGACTCCCAACAATTCCAAGCCAGCTTCCAAAGGACCTTCAAGAGAAATCAAAATCTCAAGGACAACAATTTCGTTGAAACCGTTCGATTTTAATCGTCCTTTACATTGCCCCGCATGGGCATCACTTTCCCGTAGAATTCAGTAAATTTGTACTTTTTCAGTACAACTACGAATGTATCCTACACTCAAACAATTGAATTGGCCGCAAATTGAAGCGGAAATCCTCGCTTTTTGGGAGCAAGAATCTGTGTTCCAACAAAGCGTTGACCAACGCGACGGTGCGCCAAGTTTTACCTTCTTCGAAGGGCCTCCGAGCGCCAACGGCATGCCCGGCATTCACCACGTGATGGCCCGCGCAATCAAGGATATTTTCTGTAGGTACAAAACCCAACAAGGATTCCGCGTGGCCCGAAAAGGCGGCTGGGATACCCATGGACTGCCCATCGAACTGCAAGTAGAAAAGCGTTTGGGTATCAAAAAGGAAGACATCGGCACAAAAATCTCCATGGAAGATTACAACAAAGAGTGCAGAGCCGATGTACTCATGTTCAAAGACCGTTGGGACGACCTCACCAAACAAATTGGGTATTGGGTAGACCTCGACAACCCCTACATCACCTACGAAAACAATTACATCGAAAGCCTGTGGCACCTGCTCAAACAGCTCCACGAAAAAGGCTTCTTATACAAAGGTTACACCATCCAACCCTTTTCACCCGCGGCAGGAACCGGCCTATCGAGCCATGAACTCAACCAACCCGGCACCTACCAAAACGTGAAAGACACCACCATCGTGGCCCAGTTTCAAGTGCAAGGTACGGAGGATGAGTATTTTCTCGCATGGACAACCACCCCTTGGACATTGCCCAGCAACACGGCATTGGCGGTGGGAAAAGACATCGATTACGACCAAATAGAGACTTTCAATCCATACACTGGTGCCAAGATCAAAGTCACTCTGGCATCGGCCCTGGTAGGAAGGTATTTCAGCGCCGAAGGCGCTGAAGCCCCCCTGGAAAATTATACCCCACAGCAAAAAATCCTCCCCTGGAGAAAACTCCATACCCAAAAAGGCTCCGCCCTGGAAGGAACCCGCTACAACCAACTCCTCCCCTATGCCCAACCCGAAGAAGGCGACGCCTTCCGAGTGGTCATAGGCGACTTCGTATCCACCGAGGATGGTACCGGTATCGTGCACATCGCACCAAGCTTCGGTGCCGACGATTTTAAAACAGCCCGCGAAAATGGCATCGGCGCCCTCACACTGGTAGATAAAAAAGGTAAATTCCTTGATTGCGTAACCGACTTCCCCGGCGAATACGTTAAAGAAGCCTACCTCACCGAAGAAGAAAAAGCCGCAGAAGCCCAAAAGCAAGGGCGTGATAAATACCTCGGCGTGGATGAGCGCATCGCCATCAAACTCAAACAAGAAAACAAAGCCTTCAAGGTTGAAAAATACGAGCACACCTACCCCCACTGCTGGCGTACCGATAAACCCATCCTCTATTACCCCCTCGAGAGCTGGTTCGTGCGCACCACCGCGGTGAAAGATCGCCTGGTAGAACTCAACAAAACCATCAACTGGAAGCCCGCTTCCACCGGCGAAGGCAGATTCGGCAACTGGCTCGAAAACCTCGTGGATTGGAACCTCTCCCGCTCACGATTCTGGGGAACCCCCCTGCCCATCTGGCGCACCGAAGACGGCACCGAAGAAATTTGCATCGGCAGCATCGATGAACTCAACAAAGAAATCGAAAAAGCCAACCAAGTGCTCGGCCTCAACCAATCCGCCGAATCACTCACCCAAGACCTCCACCGCCCATACGTAGACCGCATCACCCTGGTGAGCCCCTCCGGCAAAGCCATGACGCGCGAACTCGACCTCATCGATGTTTGGTTCGATAGCGGGGCGATGCCCTATGCCCAATGGCACTATCCCTTCGAAAATCAAGACGTTTTCAAGCAAAACTTCCCCGCAGATTTCATCGCAGAAGGCGTAGACCAAACCCGTGGATGGTTCTTTACCCTCCACGCCATCAGTACCCTCCTGTTCGATGAAGTGGCCTTCAAAAACGTGATCGCCAACGGACTCGTGCTCGATAAAAACGGCAACAAGATGAGCAAACGCCTCGGAAATGCCATCGATCCTTTCGAAACCGTGGCCAAATACGGCGCCGATGCCGTGCGTTGGTACATGGTCACCAATGCGCAGCCTTGGGACAATCTCAAGTTCGATATGGACGGTGTGGTTGAATCTCAGCGAAAATTCTTGGGTACCCTCTACAATACCTATGGATTCTTCGCCATCTACGCCAACCTCGATCAATACAATTTTGATGCGAACAATACCGTGGATCCCGTTCACTTCAGTGAAATGGATCGATGGATCCTGAGCAAACTCAACTCCCTCATCCTAGAGGTGGAAACCGCCCTCAACGATTACGACCCCACCCGCGCCGGTAGGGCCATCGAAGATTTTGTGGGCGAGCAACTCTCCAATTGGTATGTACGACTTTCAAGACGCAGATTCTGGAAAGGTGAGCTCAACAACGATAAAAAAGCGGCCTACGAAACCCTCTATCGCTGCCTCAACACCGTTACTCAGCTTACCGCGCCCATCGCGCCGTTCTTCAGCGATTGGTTGTACCGCGCCCTCAATACAGCAGGCATCGCCCAAAACACCGTGCCAAGCAGCGTGCACCTAACCACATGGCCCATAGCCGATGAAAGTGCCGTGAATCCCAAATTGGAGCATTCCATGGCCCTGGCACAACAAGTCTGCAGCCTGGTGCTGAGCTTGCGGAAGAAAGAGAAAATCAAGGTGCGACAGCCCCTGCAGAAAATCCTGTTCCCCGCAGATAAACCCGATGTCAAAGAAGCCGTTCAACACATGAGCGAACTCATCTGCTCGGAAGTGAATGTAAAAGAAATCGAATTTGTATCGGCCAATCACCCCAGCCTGGTGAAAAGCATCAAACCCAATTTCAAAACCCTTGGCAAAAAATTGGGCGGTGAAATGAAAGCCATGGCAGCCATCGTACAAAGCTTCTCTCAAGAACAAATCAGAGAACTCGAAAACAACGGCGCCCTCAGCGTTACACTCAACGGAAACCCCACCGATTTGCTCATCGAAGACGTGGAAATTGCCACCCAAGATATGCCCGGTTGGCTCGTTGCATCTGAAAATTCAACCACAGTTGCCCTAGATATCACCATCTCCGAAGACCTTCACCAAGAGGGCATCGCCAGAGAATTTGTGAACCGCGTGCAAAACCTGCGCAAAGACATTGGCCTGGACTTAACAGACAGAATCCATGTACTTTACAAAGCAGATCCTGCCATCAAAAAGAGCGTAAACCATTTTAACACTTATATTTGTGGCGAAGTATTGGCCCTGTCGATCCAAGAAACCGAAGACGACAGTGAACATGTACTCGATGTTTACGAATACCCCGTGCACATCCAATTAATGAAAGTTTAAGTCATGGAAAAAGAAAAGACCCGTTACAACGACGATGAGCTCCAAGAGTTCAAGGAAATCATTTTGAAAAAAATGGAAATCGCCAAAGACGAATTCAAAACCATCCAAACCAACCTTAAAAACACTGAAGGTGGTGGCGAAGGCACCAACAACAATTACCTCACCTTAGACGACGGTGCAGATACTTTTGAGAAAGAAAATCTCAACCAATTGGCCGCCCACCAACTCAAATTTATCAAAAATTTAGAAGCCGCATTGGTGCGCATCGAAAACAAAACCTATGGCGTCTGCAAAACCTCAGGCAAACTGATTCCAAAAGAACGATTGCGTGCAGTACCCCATACCACACAAACCATCGAGGCCAAACTGAAGCGCTAAACCTTCAATGTCGAACGACCATTCTTTGCTCAACAACCGGAAATTCCTCTTTCCGATAGTCACCATATTGCTATTATTGATCATCGATCAGTGGATTAAAACCTACATCAAAGGGCATTTTATGCTCGGCGAAATCAAACCCGTCTTCGGCGATTGGTTTAAACTTTACTTCATCGAAAACGATGGCATGGCCTATGGCATGAAACTCTTTGGCGGCGGAAAAGTAGGCAAACTCGTCCTCACGTTTTTCCGACTCATCGTCTCTGGCTTCGGCTTTTGGTACCTCATCAAATGCATTCGCAACGATGCCAATTGGGGTTTGCTCATTTGCATCGCCCTGGTACTCGCTGGCGCATTGGGCAATATCATCGATTCCGTTTTCTACGGAGTGCTTTACGCCGATACCAATCACTACATCGGCAGCTGGTTCGAAGGGCAAGTGGTTGATATGTTCTATGCACCCATGTGGGAAGGACATCTCCCGGAGTGGTTACCCGTCTGGGGTGGTCAATTTTTTGTGTTCTTTTCTCCCATCTGGAATTTCGCCGATGCCTGCATCACCGTAGGCGTGGCAATCATGGTGATCGGTCAAAATACATTCTTCTCCAAAGAAGAGGTAGAAAAAGCCTTTCAAAGCCCCACGGATTCTCCCCAATAATATCGCGAATTTTGGCTAATTTTGCAAGCCAAATCGCATGGAAACTACCCTAAACGAACAACAACTCCTTCGTCGTCAATCGCTCGAACAACTCAGAGCCCTTGGCATCGATCCCTATCCCGCAGCCCTTTTCCCAGTGAACTGCCTCGCAGCAGACATTCGCGCCCAATACAACGAGTCTGCTGAGGATAACAAATGGAAGGAAGTAGTGCTCGCCGGTAGATTGATGACCCGCCGCATCATGGGCAAAGCCGCCTTCGCCGATTTGCAAGATTCCAGTGGAAGAATGCAGATCTACGTGAACCGCGACGAAATCTGTCCAGACGAAAACAAAGACCTCTACAACACCGTTTTCAAAAAACTCCTCGATATTGGCGATATCATTGGTGTAAAAGGCCACGTATTTACCACACAAACCGGTGAATTGTCTGTACACGTCACCGAGCTACAATTGCTTTCTAAATGTCTCAACCCATTGCCCTTGCCAAAACAAGACGCTGAAGGCAATATTTTCGATGCATTCACCGATCCCGAGGCACGCTACCGCATGCGCTACGTAGACTTGGTTGTGAATCCGCACTTCAAAGAAACATTCATCAAACGCACCAAGGTGATCCAAAGCCTCCGCAATACCTTCAATAGCAAAGGATATTTGGAAGTGGAAACACCCATCCTGCAAACCATACACGGTGGAGCTGCGGCCCGCCCCTTCATGACGCACCACAACGCATTGGACATTCCCTTGTACTTGCGCATCGCCAATGAATTATACCTAAAACGTCTCATCGTTGGTGGTTTCGATGGCGTCTATGAATTTGCCAAAAATTTCCGCAACGAAGGCATAGACCGTACACACAACCCAGAATTTACGGCCCTCGAAATCTATGTGGCCTACAAAGATTATTATTGGATGATGGACTTCGTAGAAGAAATGCTCGAAACTTGTGCCATCGACGTAACAGGCAGCGCATCGGTAACCCTCGGAGAACACCAAATCTCTTTCGCCAAACCCTACGCACGCCTCACCATGGCCGAAGCCATTAAAAAATATGGCAACATCGATATCGAAGGAAAATCAGAAGCTGAATTGGGCGCTGAAGCCAAAAAATTGGGCTGTGAAGTCACTGCACAAATGGGCGTAGCCAAACTCATCGATGAAATCTTCGGTGCCTGCGCGGAAAAACACCTCATCCAACCCACCTTCATCACCGATTACCCAGTGGAAATGAGTCCCCTCACCAAGAAACACCGCTCCAAACCAGGCTTGGTAGAGCGTTTCGAACTCTTCGTCAATGGCAAAGAAATCGCCAACGCCTATACAGAACTCAATGACCCCATCGACCAAAGAGAACGCTTCGAAGACCAACTTGCTTTGGCAGCTCGCGGCGATGATGAAGCCATGGCCTATGATCACGATTTCGTGAGATCTCTGGAATACGCCATGCCACCCACTTCAGGCCTCGGTGTAGGAATCGATCGCCTTACCATGATGCTTACCAACCAACAAAGCATCCAAGAAGTGCTGTTCTTCCCGCAAATGCGTCCAGAAAAGTTCGACTAATGTTTGAAATCGGCGACGATGAAAAAAAGGTGCTTCTGTGTTTAATCCACGCAGAAACACCCATGACCGTGGTGGAGGATACAGGCCTTCAAGTCAATGTAACCATCGATATTATCCGTCAGTTGCATCACTATCGTTACATCAAAGCCATCGACAAAAACAACCAAGTGTTGGGTTCGTTCGATATCGACAAAATTCGGAAAACCAAATTCCAGCTCACGGCAAAAGGTTTTAACGAAATCAACGGTTAGAGCAAACCATTTCCCCGCCCCGGTGTTTGTTTACTGATTGTTATCATTCGGTAGAGTTGTCCACCTCACTTGGGGATTCTGTACCGATTCGTTATATTCGCAGTAGCCAAAATCCGTTTATTAAATACCCATGTCTGAAACAGTAAAACTCATCGTAGAAGGTCAAGAGTACGAATTCCCAGTCATCACTGGAACTGAAGGTGAAAAAGCCATCGATATCAGCAAGTTAAGAGATCTTACAGGTCACATCACCCTCGATATTGGGTTCAAAAATACGGGTTCTACCAAAAGTGCTATCACGTTTTTGGATGGTGAAGAAGGCATCTTGCATCACCGCGGCTACTCCATCGAAGACCTTGCCGAACACGCTTCCTTCCTTGAAGTTTCATACTTGTTGCTCTATGGAAAATTACCCAATGCCACAGAATATGCAGAATTTGAAAGCGCCATCCGTGAGCATACCCTAGCCAATGAAGGCCTAGAAGCAATGTTCAAAGCGTTCCCAACCGGGTCTCACCCAATGGGTCAGCTTTCTAGTATGGTGGCAGCCCTAGGCTTATACTACCCCAAAGCCCTAAACCCACATCGCTCAGAAGAAGCCATCAACAGAACCATCATCCGTTTGATGGCGAAAATGCCTACAATCTGTGCGATGATCTACAAAAAACGCAACGGTCATCCAACAGTTTATCCCAAAAACAGCTTAGACTATGTGGCCAATTACCTCAACATGACCTTTGGTCAGGTAACCATGCCCGAATATGAGCCAGACCCAGTGTTGGTGAGTGCAATGAATAAATTGCTCATCCTTCACGCCGATCACGAACAAAACTGTAGCGCAAGCACAGTGCGTGTAGTAGGTAGTTCACAATCAAACTTGTATAGCAGCATCTCTGCAGGTATCTCCGCACTTTGGGGTCCTCTGCACGGTGGTGCCAACCAAGAAGTATTGGAAATGCTTGAGCAAATCCAAAACGATGGTGGCGATGTACAAAAATGGATCAACAAAGCCAAAGACAAGAACGATCCTTTCCGCTTGATGGGCTTCGGTCACCGCGTATACAAAAACTTCGACCCCCGCGCAAAAATCATCAAAAAGGCTTGCGACGATGTATTGGCCAAGTTGGGTGTCAATGACCCTGTATTGGAAATTGCGAAGCAACTTGAAGAAGCAGCCCTCACCGATCCTTACTTCGTTGAGCGTAAATTGTTCCCAAACGTGGATTTCTACTCAGGAATCATCTATCGCGCAATGGGCTTCCCTACAGATTTCTTTACCGTACTCTTCTCCATGGGCCGCCTTCCAGGTTGGATCAGCCAATGGCAAGAAATGCGCAAAGAAAAACAACCCATCGCTCGTCCTCGCCAAATATATACAGGCGAAACGCCCCGTGCCTACGTGCACATGAAAGACCGCGCTTAATACCTTATCCCTCTTTCAAAGTGTGGATTCACACCCAGAAAACTAACATACATTCAAACAAGAAAGACATCCATTGGATGTCTTTCTTGTTTTGTAAAACACCAATCTATCAAACCTTAAAGGCAATCAGAATTTCCCTAAACCAAATAGGACGAGGAGATTCTCACAAACTCATTGCTTTCATCGACAAATTGCGCCTTCATTTGTTACTCATAGAAGTACCTTTGTAAAACCAATGCAACGCATCATTTCCTTCTTATTCTTCATCATCACCATCGGATTACTCAGCGCCCAAAATGTTACCATCTCAGGATACATCAAAGACAGCACCACAAGAGAAACCATCGGCAAAGCCCAAATCGTTGTTACACCCGTAAAGACAACCACAATCCCTAGCGATACCAAAGTCAGTCCCGATTTTCGGGCCTCCACCAACGGCTACGGTTTTTACAGCATTACCATCCCCCAAGGCAAGTATACCATCCAAATCATCGCCCCGTCTTATCCCCCCTTCGCACAAACCATCACCGCCAAAGCCAATGAAGAAATCAACTTCTTGCTCATTCCCGAAGTAGAGGGCGTAGGCACAGTCATTATCCGATCCAAACGCAACAACAACGTTAAATCGCTCGATATCTCCACCCAAAGCATCAACGGTCAAACCATCAAAAAAATCCCCGCATTCCTCGGCGAGGCAGACGTGATCAAAAGCATACAACTTCTTCCCGGCGTGACCACGGTGGGCGAAGGTGCCTCCGGATTCAACGTTCGTGGTGGATCCATCGATCAAAACTTGGTACTGATGGATGAAGCACCCGTCTTCAATTCGGCACACCTCTTTGGTTTCTTCTCGATCTTTAACCCCGATGCAGTAAAAGATGTAGAACTCGTGAAAGGTGGCATTCCCGCCAATTATGGGGGTCGACTGAGCTCCACACTCGATGTGAAATCCCGCGACGGAAACAAAAGGGCTTTCCAAGCCAACGGCGGTATCGGAACCATTTTTTCCCGCCTTACCCTTGAAGGTCCATTGGCAAAACCCGAATCCAAAAAACTGCTTAAACCCCGCAGCACCCCAGCAAAATCAAGCTTCATGATCTCCGGCCGAAGGTCCTATATCGATGTATTGGCAAAACCCTTTCTTCCAGATAACCTCGCCGGTAGCCAATTCTATTTCTACGACCTCACCGCCAAAGCCAATTACAGTTATAAAAGAGACAACATTTTCATCTCTACCTATATAGGCGATGACGTGTTCAAGGCCGCTGGACTGTTTGGCGTAAAATGGGGCAACTCCACTGTGACCACCCGTTGGAATCACGTGTTCAACAAAAGATTGTTCTCAAACTTCACCTACTACTACTCTCGATACCGTTATAACCTAGAGTTCACCAATCGCGATGTTACCTTCAATTGGAAAAGCAACATCGTAAACAATAGCGCAAAAGTTGACTTCAACTACTTCTACAATCCAAAAAATACCATTGCCTTCGGTGCCCAATCTACCCACTACCGATTCATCCCCGGTGAAGCCGTAGCAAAATCTGCTACCCTAAACCTAAAGTTTGGATTGCCAGATAGATATGCACTTGAAAATGCTATTTACATCTCCAATGATTGGAACGCCAACGGCAAATTCTCCATAAGAGCAGGCATCCGAGTGAGTCAGTTTATGTATATGGGCCCAGGAAAAGTGTATTTGTTCAACAGAGAACCTGGCAAACAAGGCATACTAGATAGTATGTATTCTACCGAAAAAGGTCAAATTGTTGCCAATTACATCAATCCCGAACCCCGCCTGGGTTTCAAATACCAACTCAACAACAACAGCTCAATCAAAGGGGGTTACAACAGAATGGTTCAAAACCTCCACCTCATTTCAAATACAGCCGCATCAGTGCCATTCGACGTTTGGCAGCCCACAACCAACAACATCAAACCGGAAATTGCCGACCAAATTGCCCTGGGTTATTTCAAGAATTTCAACGGAAAACACGAATTCGAAACCAGCATCGAAGGATATTACAAAACCCTCCAAAACCAAGTGGATTACATTGATGGTGCAAGCCTACTTCTAAATGAGTTACTTGAAGCCGATTTGTTGACTGGAATAGGCAGAGCCTACGGAATTGAAGCCTACGTAAAGAAATCATCCGGCAACTTAACAGGTTGGGTAAGCTATACACTCTCTCGCTCCGAACGACAAGTGGTCGGTATCAACGATGGAAATTGGTACGCCAACCGATTCGATCGCCTCCACAATTTGTATGTGGTTTCTCAATACAAACTCAATAACAAATGGGAGTTTGCGGCCAACTTCGTATTCAGTACAGGTACACCCGCCACCTTCTACACCGGTCAATATACCGTGCAAGGGTACGTTGTACCCGATGCAGGATCCAATGCAAGAAACAATGTAAGGAACCCAGATTACCATCGCCTCGACCTCAGTGTTACATATACCCGAAAGAAAACCAAGAAGTTCGAAAGCAACTGGGTGATCTCCTGCTACAACGTATACAACAGACGCAACCCTTTCAGTATCTACTTCGCCACCAACTTCCAAAACAAAGGTCAAAACGAAGCCATCAGATACAGCGTAATCGGCGCGGCCATTCCTTCCATCTCTTACAATTTTAAATTCTAATCCCCCATGAAATTCCTTTTCAATCAAATACAGCGCAATAGCTTCATCATCCTACTTTCAGGACTTGCCACCTTTTTGGCCGGTTGCGAAGACGTAATCCAAGTAGATGTTGTGAACAAATCACCCAAAATCGTGGTAGACGCATTTGTCAATAATACCCTCGATACCCAAACCATCAAACTCACGCGCAGCATCGGCTATTTCGATTCCACTGGCTCCGAACCCGCCATTACCCAAGCGCAAGTGGCCGTAGTAGACCAATCCACGTCATTCCCAAAACTTTTCGTCTTCAATCATACTGCCAACGGCAAATACCAATTCCTACCCAACCCCGTTACCGGTGATACGTTTTCCATCGGACATGATTACGCGCTGCTGGTAGTCATTGGATCAGATACCTTGGTCAGCTTTTCCACCCTGAACCCCACAACCACCATCGACTCATTGCGATTGGTAGATGTAGAAGGAAATGGCCCGCCAATCAATACCACCGGTAAATATGTAGAACTTATGGCCAAAGACCGAAAAGGCCCCGGCGATTTCTATTGGGTAAAAACCTTTAGAAACGATTCCTTCCTCAACAACATCAGCCAATTGAACATTTCCGCAGATATGGGAAATACCTCCAGAGGTCAAGATGGTGATTTGTTCATTTACCCGGTGCGATACAATGGCGTAAACGATTTTTCTCGCTCATTCAAATCGGGAGAAACCGTGAGAATTGAAATCCACTCCATCAATGCAATTGCCTTCGCATGGTTCAATTTGGTGGTAAGCGAAAACCAAAATGGGGGTCTGTTTGCCACACCGCCCGCCAACATTTTCACCAACGTAGTATCGTTCAACCCCAACAAAAAAACAGCCATTGGTGGATTTTTCTGTATGAGCGCCGTCACCGCTGCCTCTGTTACCATTCCCTAAATAATTGCTCCGTAAACCACAACCCCTCAACTGGTTATACGATTTTGAGCAAGGGGGCAACCCTTACTTGGCCACCGCCAATTCTTTGAGGCGATTCCGAAGTGATTCCAATTCATCGCGCAATCTCGCCGCTTCCATGAATTCCATCTCCTTCGCAGCACGCATCATATCCTTCTCCGTGCGAACAATCATCTTCTCGATGCCCGCCTGGTCCATATAGGCAACCACAGGATCTGCCGCCATGTTGATCCTACTTTCAGGCAAATTGTAATTGGCACCACTGCCCAATTCAACATCCCCAAACTTAGCATCAGCCACCGACGTTTGTTTGAATATCTCATCCGTACTCTTCAATACCGTCTTTGGCGTAATGCCGTGTTCCAAATTGTATTTTACCTGCTTTTCCCTTCTCCGATCTGTCTCTTCGATGGTTTTACGCATGCTCTCCGTAATCTTGTCGGCATACATAATCACCAAGCCCCTATCGTTTCGCGCTGCCCTACCAATCGTCTGTACCAAAGCGGTCTGACTTCTCAAAAATCCCTCCTTATCAGCATCCATGATCGCCACCAAACTCACCTCTGGCAAATCCAATCCCTCACGCAACAAATTCACACCGATCAACACATCTATTACCCCCATCCTCAAATTTCTCAAAATTTCTACGCGATCCAAAGTCTTCACCTCACTGTGAATGTAATCCACCTTCACACCCAATCGCATCAAATACTTCGTCAACTCCTCCGCCATACGCTTCGTCAACGTTGTCACCAACACCCGGTCCTTCATCTTGATCCGATTGTCTATTTCTTCAATCAAATCATCCACCTGATTCGCCAAAGGTCGAATCAAAATTTGCGGATCCAACAACCCCGTAGGACGGATGAGCTGCTCCACCAAAATCCCTTCGCTCTCTTGTACTTCAAAATCCGCAGGCGTAGCACTCACATATACCGCTTGGTTCACCACCTGAAAAAATTCATCAAACTTCAATGGTCTATTGTCCATCGCTGCAGGCAACCTAAATCCATAATCCACCAAATTCATCTTCCGGCTCCTATCACCACCATACATCGCACGGATTTGGGGAATCGAAACGTGACTTTCGTCTACCACCAACATGAAATCTTTGGGGAAATAATCCAACAAACAAAAGGGTCTATCGCCCGGACCTCTGCGGTCGAAATACCGCGAATAGTTCTCAATGCCATTGCAATACCCCAATTCACGAATCATTTCCAAGTCAAAATTCACCCGTTCCTCCAAACGCTTGGCTTCCAAAAATCGACCCGTCTCCCTGAAATACTCCAACTGCAACACCAAATCATCTTGAATTTGATAAATGATGTCTTTCAGTCGATCTCGTGGACTCACGTACAAATTCGCAGGGTAGATCGCCACGTCATCATGTCCCTCTATTTTCCGACCGCTGATGGGGTCGAAACTGATAATTTCCTCAATTTCATCGCCAAAAAATGATACCCGATAGGCAAAATCGTTGTACGCCAAATGCACGTCCACCGTATCGCCCTTCACCCGAAAAGTACCCCTATTGAAATCCGCTGTGGTTCTGCTATACAAGCACTCCACCAAACGGAACAACAACGTAT
Source organism: Bacteroidota bacterium (assembly GCA_027488495.1). Classification (GTDB taxonomy): domain Bacteria; phylum Bacteroidota; class Bacteroidia; order NS11-12g; family UBA955; genus UBA955. The sequence continues at coordinate 18,763 of JAIYBO010000006.1, forward strand.
TCCTCGATATCACCTCTCCCTTACTGATTCGGATGATGGTGCTTTCAAAATCGGATGGATTTCCCGCGCCATAGATACAACTCACACTCGCCACCACAATGATATCCCGCCTTCCACTCAACAAACTCGAAACCGTTTTCAAACGCAACTTTTCAATTTCATCGTTGATGTTCAAATCCTTTTCGATGTAGGTTCCCGTAGTGGGGATGTAGGCCTCGGGCTGATAATAATCGTAATAACTCACAAAATATTCCACCGCATTGTTCGGGAAAAACTGTTTGAATTCCCCGTAAAGCTGCGAAACCAACGTTTTATTGTGACTCAATACCAACGTGGGCCGCTGGGTTTGGGCAATCACATTCGCCATCGTAAAGGTCTTTCCAGACCCCGTAACGCCCAACAATGTTTGCGCCTTAACCCCCGCATTTACGCCCTCCACCAACTGTTTGATGGCATTGGGCTGGTCACCCGTAGGTTCAAATGGCGATATCAATTCAAAGGCAGGCATGAACAGACAAAGTTAGCACAGACAAAGCATCAATCACCCAATGGGAAATGAATAGTGCCAATTCAAATTTCCCTATCTTTGCAGTTGCATGCAAGAGGTAGCCCAAAAACCCGCAGAAATCAGTAAAGAAGCCTTTGTGCAAGAAGTATTGAACGATTATCGCATCGCCTTTGAAAGCCGTCAAGCCAGCTTGATCGGTAGAAAAGAGGTGCTCACTGGTAAAGCCAAATTTGGCATTTTTGGAGACGGTAAAGAAGTGGCCCAAATGGCCATGGCCAAAGTTTTCCAACATGGCGATTGGAGAAGCGGTTACTACCGCGACCAAACTTTCATGTTCGCAAAAGGCATCAGCAACGTGCACGCCTTCTTCGCCCAACTATACGCCATCCCCGATACCGAAAAAGAACCCGCGAGCGGTGGACGTTCTATGAATGGACACTTTGCCACTCGACTTCTCGATGATCAAGGCAATTGGCTGCCACAAACCGATCGATACAACAGCAGCGCCGATATTTCCCCCACAGCCGGACAGATGCCCAGATTGCTGGGTTTGGCAGTGGCTTCAAAATTGTACCGCGAAAACCCCGATCTGCACGCATTTGATCAGTTTTCAAACAAAGGCAATGAAATCGCCTTCGGTACCATCGGTAACGCCTCCTCCTCTGAAGGCATTTTTTGGGAAGTCATGAACGCCGCTTGTGTAATGCAAGTGCCCCTATTGATGAGCCTTTGGGATGATGGTTACGGCATCTCAGTGCCCGCAAAATTTCAAACTGCCAAAGAAAATATCGCCGCACTCATGCGCGGTTTCCAAAGCAATGAAGAAGGCCAAGGACTAGAACTCCTCACCGCCCGCGGTTGGAATTATCCAGAACTTTGTCAAGTATACAAACAAGCCGCAGACATCTGCCGCGAAAAACATACCCCCGTATTGGTTCATGTAACCGAAGTAACACAGCCCCAAGGCCACTCTACTTCTGGAAGCCATGAACGATACAAAAGCAAAGAACGCCTCGATTGGGAAATAGAATACGACTGTATCGCCCAAATGCGCAATTGGATCATCGGCCAAAATATCGCCACCGAAGAATCCCTCACTACCCTAGAAAATGAGGCCCTTCAATCGGTAAAAGATGCCCAAAAACAAGCCTGGACAGACTACCTACAACCCATCAAAACGGAAGTTTCTGGCCTCATCAATCTCCTCAATCAGTTGGCAAACAGCGGTCTTTCAAACGAACTATCCGCCATCGCCAATGAATTGGAACAAGCCAAAGACCCCATCCGCAGAGATATGGGCGTAGCACTGCACAAAGCACTCAGACTTACCGTCCATGCCGATGCCAGTGCAAGAAAACCCTTGCTCGACTACCTAAAAGCCTTCGAAAACCTCAACGGCGAACGCTATAGCAGTCATACCTACAGCCAAAGCGAACACAGCGTTTTCAATGTACCTGAAATACCCGCCCAATTCACCGATGAAATCGTAGACGGTTACCAAGTGGTGAGAGCCTGCTTCGATGCCAACCTCGACCGCGACCCCCGCGTATTTGCCTTCGGTGAAGACGTAGGTAAAATTGGCGACGTAAACCAAGGTTTCTCTGGCATGCAAGAGAAATATGGTGAGTTGCGCGTGACCGATAAAGGCATCCGCGAATGGAGTATCATCGGTGAAGGCATCGGTGCCGCCATGAGAGGCCTCCGTCCAATCGCCGAAATCCAATACCTCGATTACCTGCTCTATGCCCTTGAGCCGATGAGCGATGATATCGCTACCATGCAATATCGCACCAAGGGTGGACAAAAAACGCCGATTATCATCCGTACCCGCGGACATCGTTTAGAAGGCATTTGGCACTCCGGCAGTCCAATGGGCATGATCATCCATGCCGTTCGTGGTATGCATGTGTGTGTTCCAAGAAATATGACCCAAGCCGCCGGTATGTACAACACTTTGTTGCGTGCCGACGAACCCGCACTTGTGGTAGAATGCCTCAACGGATATCGCATCAAAGAAAAATTGCCGAGCAACATCGGTGAATTCACCGTTCCTTTGGGTCGCCCCGATGTGCTTCGATATGGCGAAGATGTTACCTTGGTAACCTATGGTTCATGCTGCCGCATCGCTCAAGAAGCCTGTGACCTGCTCGCAAATCATGGCATCCGTGTAGAACTCATAGACGTACAAACTTTGTTGCCGTTTGACATCAACCACAGCATCGTGCAGAGTTTGAAATCCACCAACAGAATTGTATTCCTCGATGAAGACGTTCCAGGTGGTGCAACCTCATTTATGATGCAGCAAGTGCTTGAAATTCAAGGTGGTTACAAACACCTCGATAGCACCCCCATTACCATCACAGCAAAAGAGCACAGACCCGCATATGGTTCTGATGGCGATTACTTCAGCAAGCCTTCGGTAGACACCGTTTTCAGCACCATTTACCAGATGATGCATGAAAGCAACCCCGCCAAATGGCCCAGTTTGTTGTAAAAACCACTTTTTTCTTGGTGTAAAGTTGATGCAAAGTCCCTTTCGATGAAGCAGTTCAACTGTTTTTAACGAAATTTGCTGTACAGTGAATACCACCTTTCCTTCTTTATTCCGCCTATCGGGCCTCGAGCCATTTACACTTACCCGCGAAACCAACTTCGTGAACATCGGTGAACGTACCAACGTAACCGGTAGCCGACAGTTTGCCAAAATGATCTTGGCCGGTGATTTCAATCGCGGATTAGATGTTGCAAGACAACAGGTAGAAAACGGAGCACAAGTCATCGACGTGAACATGGACGAAGGCATGCTCGATGGTAAAGAAGCCATGGTAACTTTCCTGAATCTGATCGCCGCTGAACCAGATATTTCTCGCGTGCCCATCATGATCGATTCCAGCAAATGGGAAGTGATTGAAGCCGGTTTGAAATGTCTCCAAGGCAAAGGCATCGTGAATTCAATTTCACTGAAAGATGGTGAAGCCGCCTTCATCCAAAAAGCGAAATTGGTGCATCGCTATGGTGCCGCTGTGGTGGTTATGGCGTTCGATGAAACCGGCCAAGCCGATAGTTTTCAGCGCAAAATTGATGTTTGTAAACGCAGTTACGATGTCTTAAAAAGCATCGGATTCCCTGTAAACGACATCATTTTTGATCCCAACATCCTCACCGTTGCAACGGGCATCGATGAGCACAACAACTACGCCGTAGACTTCATCGAAGCCACCCGTTGGATCAAACAAAACCTTCCAGGAGCCAAAGTCTCTGGCGGTGTTTCCAATATCAGTTTCTCTTTTCGTGGCAACGACCGCGTGAGAGAGGCCATGCACTCTGCGTTCTTATATCACGCCATCAAAGCGGGCCTCGATATGGGTATCGTGAATGCCGGAATGGTTGAAGTGTACGATGAAATTCCAAAAGACCTCCTCGAACACGTAGAGGATGTTTTACTGAATCGTAGAACCGACGCCACCGAACGATTGGTCACCCTCGCTGATCAATTCAAAGGCAAAAAAGAAGAGAAAATCGAAGAAACCCAAGCTTGGCGTTTGACCAGTGTGGAAGAGCGCTTGAGTCACAGTTTAATAAAAGGAATTACCGAATTCATCGACGAGGACACTGAAGAAGCATACCAGAAATACAAAGAAGCCCTACACGTGATTGAAGGTCCTTTGATGGATGGCATGAACCATGTGGGCGACCTGTTCGGCGCTGGAAAAATGTTCCTTCCCCAGGTGGTAAAAAGTGCCCGCGTGATGAAAAAATCCGTGGCCTACCTGCAACCCTACCTCGAAGCCCAAAAAGCCCTTAACCCCAACGCCAAACCCCAAGGTAAAATATTGATGGCTACCGTAAAAGGCGATGTACACGATATCGGGAAAAACATCGTAGGCGTAGTATTGGCTTGTAACAATTACGAAATCAAAGACATCGGTGTAATGGTTCCCGCCGATAAAATATTGGATGAAGCCCAATCTTGGGGTGCCGATATCATCGGATTATCCGGTTTAATTACCCCCAGTTTGGATGAAATGGTGCACGTGGCCAAGGAAATGACCCGCCGCGGAATGTCTACCCCATTGCTCATCGGTGGTGCAACAACCTCTAGAATTCACACCGCAGTGAAAATTGCGCCTGTTTATGCCCACCCCATCGTTCACGTATTGGATGCCTCCCGCTCAGTGCCAGTGGCCGGTAGCCTTCTGGGCGATGAAACCAAAGCAGATTTCGCCCAAAAAATCAAAGACGAATACGTAACGTTGGCGGAAAATCACGCCAAACGACAGTCTACCAAAGATTTAATTACCGTTGAAGAGGCCATTGCCAATCGTTGGAAACACGATGGCGCAGTGATTGAACCCAATCAAATTGGCATCCATGCCATCGAAATGCCTTTGTCTGATTTGGTTGATACCATTGATTGGACGCCCTTCTTCCAAACATGGGAGTTGGCCGGTCAGTACCCCGCAATCCTGGAAGACGAAATCGTAGGATCTGAAGCGAAAAAGTTGCTTCACGATGCCAAAACGATGCTGAACGATTTGGTTGAAAACAAAAAATTAACCGCCAAAGGCGTTTGGTATATCCTTCCCGCCAAAAAAATGGGTGAAGACCTAGCTGTTTATCAGTCAGTTGAGGATGCCCAAGCAGATTTCAATGGTTCAACAGCCCTCAAAACGTTCCACTTTTTACGCCAACAACGCAAAATGGCAGGTGGATTGCCCAATTATTCTCTCGTGGATTTTATTGCCGATGACCAAATCGACTACTTCGGCGGATTCGCAGTAACAACAGGTATAGGTTTAGAACCCATTGTAGCGGCATTTGAAGCCCAGCACGACGATTATCAATCCATCATGGCCAAAGCCCTTGCCGATCGATTGGCCGAGAGCTTTGCGGAAGTGTTACACCAAAAGGTAAGAACCGAATTCTGGGGATATGCCAATGAATCACAATTGAGCAACGAAGACCTCATTCGGGAGAAATACCAGGGCATCCGGCCTGCGCCCGGCTACCCAGCATGCCCAGACCACACAGAAAAATCCGCGTTGTTCGATTTACTTCAAGCCCCTGAATCTGCCAATATCATCTTAACAGAATCCATGGCCATGCTACCCGCTGCCTCCGTCAGCGGCTGGTATTTTGCCCACCCCCAAAGTAAATACTTTGGTTTGGGCAAAATCAACAAAGACCAAGTGGTACAATACGCAGAAAGAAAAGGCATGGACCTAGAAACCGCGGAACGCTGGCTAAGCCCCGTACTGGCATACTAATCCTAAATTACACCCCTAAAACCCTCAAAAAAGGGAACCTATTTCTTGAAAGGATTGGCATATGCCGGATTGGCCAAAAACGCCGTATCCGTCATCGTCATTAAAAATGCCTTCAAATCGGCCTTCTGCTGAACCGTTAACTTCAATTGACGATTGCCATGTGCTGCCATCATCGGACTGATCGTGGGCGACAAATAATTTACATTGTCGCTGTAGTGATCGATCACCTCATCCAAAGTCGCAAAACGACCGTCGTGCATATATGGCGCCGTCACTGAAATATTCAATAAACTCGGAGTTTTAAACAACCCGCGATCAGCAGGATTTCCCGTAATCGCACCGTATCCCTTATCAGGAAAATTGCCATCCAAACCATTGTTCGCAATGCCACCCATATCCGGATTGTTCTGTTGGGCAAGCCCTCCGCCATGACAATGGAAGCAATCAGCACCCGTCGTTAATCCAGTAACTGCATCAAAATCAACCAAGCCATTGAACAACAACGCACCACGCTTCTCACTGTCATTCAACAAACTAAACTTTCCAGGAAAAAATGCATTGAACCGACTCCCGTTGCTCACCAAGGTCAAAAGGAATTGCTCCAACGCCTTCGACATATCAAACACATTGGGCTTAGAACCAAAAGCCTTATCAAAATACTCAATATAACGCTGTGTCCTACCCAATTTCTTGGCCAACAAAGGCAATGTCATGGCCATCTCGTTGTGCGCCTGAATGGGCTCAAAAACCAACTCCCTGAGTGTACTCTGACGAGCATCCCAAAAGAATTTCTTGCTGTAAGCCAAATTGTACAAACTGCTGCTGTTTCTATTTGCCTGTAGACCATAAATCCCTGTACTCAATCGCTTGGTCTCGGTAAACGCATTTTCCTGCCTATGGCAACTACCACAAGAAATAGAACTGTCGAAAGACAACATCGGATCGTAGAACAACATCCTACCCAAATACACACCCTCAACCGTAAACGGATTGTCTGAAGGCAAAGTCGGCATCCCAAACTTACCTACTGGAAAAATGCTCGTAGGATCAATCACCGTAGGCTTGTATACCGTGGGTTCTCCGCCCACCAAAGGGTCTTTGGGGTCTTTTTTACACGACCACAATCCCAACGTGAGACACAATCCAAGCAATACAATACGGTTCATGATCACAGTTTATGGTAACGCAATCTCAAATGCAGAATATTGCTGCAAATTGTCTAACAACTTTTGCATCAAAGCCGTTTCCTTCACCCCCTCCGAATGAGATACAGAACCCTTTTTCAACTCCACCCCTTGAAACAACCGATTGATATGATAATTGAAACCCACAGATGTATTTGCCTTGTCCTTCACCTCAAAAGTAGCAGCACCCAATGTGCCACCTACCGGCACCTCAAATTTACGCGTCATTGCATCTGTAGCCGTATGGAAACTCATGCCCTTACTATATTTATCAGTTAAACTGTCCTTGTAATTTCCATCAATCGCTTGAAAGATGTATCCGCCAGCCCAGCCCCAATGCATACCCGTCAGATTACCATTCAAAGGATGTTCGGCACCCCATTGGTTGGGATCCCCGTGGTTTACATCATAGTCCATGCCGAGCATGAACTTTACCGACTTATATTTCCCAACAGGTACTTCATATTTGAATTGGGTTCTTCCCTTTTTAAAGTCAATCCACTGATATCCATCACCCAACAAAACCTCGGTTCCGTCCTCCTTCACCAGTGAAAGTTTACTCACGATCATCCCAAAATTGAAAAATTGTATGTACTCCTTTTGGGTCGATGGTTGCTCGAACCAGCCCGACAAAAATGTCAAAGGCTTACTATCCCATAAAGCACTGAAGTTCAACTCAACCGTGGGTTTATCCTGTACTACAACAACCGGTGGTTCAATCGGATCTTCACAAGACTGGAAACCCAACGATAACAAGCCCAATGCACAACCTAAAACCCAATTTTTCATATGCTTCATGTTTAATTTTTTATCACTTTATACGAATATACAAAATTTCCGTCGTTTAAACGAATGAAATAAGGCCCCGCACTCAAACCCTCCAAACTCACCGTCACTTGGTTTGTTGAACGGCCGCCAGTATTCGTTTCCCTTACTTTTTTCCCTATTCCATTGTAAATTTCCATAGAAATTACAGATGCATTTCTCGCATAAATCGTGAACACATTACCACCCGTTGGATTTGGGAACAATTCAAATGGCATCTGCTGCACGCGATTCAAATTGATACCTCCCACACTCGCCTTGGCCAAAACTTTCACATATGGATCAAAAATCATGGTATCCACCTGAAAATCCATCTTCAGCTTCATACTCGCATCCAAAGCGTTTGGCTCCCACAAAATAAAACGCTCTTTTCCATTCCCTTTTACCAACATAGGCACCTTTATGTACCACAATGGCACGCTGTTGTGCGATGGCATTTGATTGTATTGGATTGTGAGCTCATCGCCCTTTTGCTTCCAATTGATTTTCACGTATGGAAACCCTTCGCCATAATACCATTGCTTGAAAAAGGTATCCAAATTTCTCCCACTTGATTTCTCCATATACCATTGCAAATCTGCTGTCTTCGCAAAACCATACGTGGTGTTCTTGCCCCGCAAATACATCCTACAACCTTCAAAAAATGCACTATCCCCCACCTTGTCTCTCAACATATGTAACACCCACGCCCCCTTGGTATATGTCAATCGCCCGTTAAACAATCCCCCCACATTCAATGTGTCTTTCGGGAAAACTGAACCGCCATCATTCCCCGTAACATTGCTCCTCATCCCGCGCAAACGGATAAGCCCCTCTTGTTTTGGACGTAAATATTCGTAAACCAACTCCGTTAAATACGTGGCAAAACCCTCATTCAACCATAAATCTTGCCATGTACCACAGGTAACCATATTCCCAAACCACTGATGCGCCAATTCATGCGCCATCAAATCGTACGAGAAATTCACCATAAAACTCATCGTCTGATGCTCCATGCCGCCGCCCCAAGTGAATTGCGCATGTCCGTATTTCTCCTCCACAAAGGGATATGGGACAAACAAACTATCAAACAACCTCAACATCGGCAACACATCCTTGGTTTCTCTCTCCGCATCCGTTCTGAACTGAGGAAACACAAAATTCTGCACTGGCAAAGGCTTCGCCCTACCCAACAAATTGGCATACTGCGTGTATTCACTGTAATTGGTTACCGCAATGGCCACCAAATAAGTAACAATCGGATAGCGATGCTTCCATACCATCAATCGCTGTGAATCATTCAAAACTTCATTTCTCACCAACAAGCCATTACTCGCCGCCTTCAACGATGTATCCGTGTATACCCAAATGTCCAAACTATCAATTTTATCGTGCAAACTTTGCTTACATGGCCACCAATACTGAGCACCATACGGTTCGCTCAACGTATGCACGATCGGGCCTTTCATATGATTGTCGTGAACGAAATACCCAAAACCGCCACCATTGGTTGGATTTCCTTGATAAACGATGCCAACCGAATCTTGCTCCCCAGCCTTCCAACCCAACGGTTTGAATACATACATCTGGTTTCCGCTACGTCGATACGTCAACAAATCCCCATTTTTGCCATATACACGATCTACTTTGAGATTCGATGATAGGTCAAAACCCACAGAATCCGTATTCTCGATAACCGTAAACGCCGCCAAAACATCGCCTTGGAAATAAGGACCTTTGATCGGATTTACCCACCATTTACAACGATTGTAATTGATCAAATACCCATGTTTTACACCTGAATTGTTTCGCCGCGATAATTGCCTTTCTGCATGCGCACCCTCCTTGCAGATAAACTCATCAGGCAACTCCTGAGCACTTCCAGGCAGAACCCATAATCCCAACACCATCAATCCGATAAGAAATCGCATTTCACAAAGTTCCAACATCCACACTGAGCAAACAACAAATCAACAAGGAAAATACACAACTCTTACACATGGCAAAATCCCTATGCCCAACTCTCTTACCTTTGTTGATGTGAAATTCAAGTGGTTGCCCCTGTTTTTAATCATAATTTTGGGATGTATTTGGGGTAGCTCCTTCATCCTCATGAAACGCGGACTAACCGTGTTTACGCCCATTCAAGTGGCCGGAATGAGGCTGGTATTTGCCGGCATTTTCCTCACCCCTTGGGTATATAGATACTCCATTGGCTCCAAATCATGGACCCAAGAATCCTCATCCCACCAACCCAAAAAACTCCTACAACCCATCGATTATTTCTACCTGTTTATGACAGGTTTTGTGGGAAATGCCATCCCCGCATACCTCTTCTCCACCGCTGGAACCCTCATCCCTAGTGGCTTGTCGGGCATCCTAAACGCCTTTACGCCCATGTTTACCCTAGTCGTGGGCGCCCTCCTTTTCAAAAGCAAACTCACAAAAAATGGTTTTCTCGGCGTAGGTGCCGGTATCGTTGGCGCAGTTTTCCTCCTCGGACCTTCGATGCTTGGACAAGCAGGCATGGAAATCCACCTCAACGGCGCACTCATGGCCCTCACCGCGTCATTGCTTTATGGGTACAACATCAACCTCATCAAAACCAAATTGGCGCACATCCCTCCCATGGCCAAAACCGCCTACCCTTTCGTTTTTATGGGTATGCTCTACGCCATCGTACTATGGAAAACCCATGCCATCGACAATTATAACAGCCACAACATCACCAGCATAGGCAGCTTCCTGCCCGACAATCAATTCGCACTCATTTGCCTACTCATCCTCGGCATCGTGGGGTCTGCCATCTCTATGATGTTGTTCAACTACCTCATCGAACACACCACCGCCCTGGTTGCATCCACAAACACCTTCGTGATCCCAATCGTAGCAGTGGCGTGGGGACTTTTCGATCAAGAACCCATTCGTTGGAACATGATCGTTGGACTGATGCTATCGCTGGTTGGCGTATACCTGGTGATGAAAAAAGAATAACCCCACAAACGGCTTTCTATAAAGGCCATCCCCATAATCAATCTCCTTCCCTTATTCTATATTTGTATCAATAAACACCATGAACATCCAAACCATTTTGGCAGATTTAGGCATTGGCAATACACTCGCAGCAGCCAGCACAGGTACTCAGTGGATCCATTTGCAAACAGCAACAACACGGAGCATCTCCTCCCCCGTTGACGGTAAAACAATCACCGAAGTTCAATTGGCAGATAGCCAAACATACAACCAAGTGGTTGACATTGCCGCTGAGGCTTTCAAAACTTGGCGACATACTCCCGCTCCAAAACGCGGAGAAATTGTGAGGCAAATTGGCGATGCACTGCGCGTTCACAAAGCCAACCTCGGCGCCCTCGTGAGCTACGAAATGGGAAAAAGCCTCCAAGAAGGCCTCGGCGAAGTACAAGAAATGATCGATATCTGCGATTTTGCCGTTGGATTGAGTCGTCAATTGCACGGGCTAACCATGCACTCAGAACGCCCCAACCACAGAATGTATGAGCAATGGCACCCCCTGGGTGTAGTGGGTATTATCAGTGCATTCAATTTCCCCGTGGCAGTTTGGTCATGGAATGCCATGCTCGCAGCCATCTGCGGTAATACTTGCATCTGGAAACCGTCAGAAAAAACACCAGCCAGCGCAGCAGCAGTGCAAAACATCATCCAATCTGTTCTCAAAAACAACCACCTTCCCGAAGGCATATTTTGTTTGGTACAAGGCGATCGCGAAATCGGTGAAGCCATGAGCCACGACCCGCGCGTTCCCCTCATCAGCGCCACAGGCAGCACAAGAATGGGAAAAAGAGTGGCGGAAGTGGTTGGACAAAGACTGGGCAAATCCATCCTCGAACTGGGTGGCAACAACGCCATCATCCTCACACCCGAAGCCAACCTAGAAATGGCCATGGTAGCCATCGTATTTGGCGCTGTGGGTACGGCAGGACAGCGATGCACCACCACCCGAAGACTCATCATTCACGAGAGCATCTATGAAACCGTAAAATCCAAATTGGTTTCAGTATACGCCCAATTGCGCATCGGCAATCCCCTAGATGAAAACAACCATGTGGGACCATTGATCGACCATGATGCAGTGAACGCCTACTCTGAAGCCATCGAAAAACTCGAAGCCGAAGGAGGTCAAGTTCTTTGCGGTGCAGAAGTCCTATCGGGCGATCAATACAGCAGCGGTTGTTATGTAAAACCCACAATTTGCGAGGCACAAAATCATTTCGAAATCGTTCAACACGAAACCTTTGCACCCATACTCTATTTGATGAAATACAAGGACCTCGATGAAGCCATCGAACTACAAAACGGGGTAAAACAAGGTCTCTCTAGCGCCATATTCACCAACAACCTTCAAGAAGCGGAACAATTCCTCAGCGCTTGGGGATCCGATTGTGGTATCGCCAACGTAAACATCGGTACTTCCGGTGCAGAAATTGGGGGCGCTTTCGGTGGTGAAAAAGAAACTGGCGGCGGCAGAGAAAGTGGATCAGACGCATGGAAAGCCTATATGCGCAGACAAACCAATACCATCAACTACGGCAAATCATTGCCACTAGCCCAAGGCATTCGCTTCGATTTGTAATCTATAATCTTTGAATTCCTAGCCATCCTTTGTCTACCAACGGACAAACGATCATAAACAAAAAGCCCGCCCTGTAAAAGATAGGGCGGGCTTTTTTATTGCACCCAAACAATGGGTGAAAAATATCGCAATGCTTAAAACTGCTGTCCGATAAAGAAATGCACCTGCGTGGGCTTGCCGCTGGCAGGAACCTGCTTGTAATCAAATCCATACGCCCAATCCAAACCAATCAAACCAAACATCGGCATAAACAAACGAATGCCCACACCCGCCGCACGCTTCAATTGAAAAGGATTGTACTTGTCCATTGAAGACCAAGCATCACCCGCCTCCGCAAATCCCAAAACATACACAGTGGCCGCCTGACCGGTCGTAATCGCCTGACGCAATTCCACAGTAAACTTATTAAATATCGGAGCACCAGCTTGAGCTCCCATCGCAGTAGCACTCACCGTGTAGTTGTCGTATCCACGTTGAGAAATGATCTCAGTAGCAGCAATGTTGAACCCAAATACACCCGCACCACCCACTTGGAAACGCTCAAAAAAGGTCAATCCCAAATCCGGATTGTAATAACCCAAGAATCCCACACGTGCCTTGGCCATCAAAACCAACTTCTTATAAACCGGCGTGTACCACTCAGCATCCAATTTCCACTTGTGATATTCTGCCCACTTGTACTTGTCGTTCAAAGTCATCTCGCTGTAGTTTTTGTTTGATAACAACGACAATGGCGGTGTGGCTTGAACCTGGAAAGTGAAGTTGCTTCCCGATGTTGGATAAGTGGGGTCGCTGATAGAATTTCTTGTCAACACAACCTGCGCAGTGGGGTTGTAAGAGATCCCATTGAAACCCTTGGGAAATCCATAAAATCCACCGTCCATGTTCTGCATGCGATACTGATTGAAACTAAATCCATATTGCAAATTGAAGAAGTCATCTGGCCACTTCAAACGATTTCCATAGTTTACAGAAATACCAGTATTGTAAAACACCTGACGCAAAGGATCCGTTTTCTGCCTAAAATCAAAGCTATTCACCGTATGAAAAATACTCATACTAAAGGTGTTCGGCTTCTTCCCGCCAAACCAAGGTTCAGTAAATGAAAATGTATATCCCTGATAGTTTGCTCCGTTACTCTGTGCCCGCAAACCCAATTTTTGACCATCGCCAGTGGGTACCGGACTCCATTTTTCGGGATGAAACAACTTCTTTCTACTGAAATTGTTCAAAGTAATACCCGCAGTACCAATCAACGTAGGGGTTGTACTGAATCCGTTTCCACCCCAACCACCACTCAATTCAATCTGATCCGATGGTTTTTCAACCAACGTGTAATCAATATCCACCGAACCATCCTCTGGATTGGGTTTCGGATTCACACCCAATTGCTCGGGATCAAACAAGCCCAACGCACCCAAATCACGCATCGTACGCTGAATGTCGCTCCTCGAAAACACATCGCCCGGTTTGGTACGAATCTCACGTTGAATAACTCGGTCCGACGTTTTGGTATTCCCACTCCAACGCACCTGGCCAATCGTAGCGCGCGTGCCCTCGCTGATCCGGATCTCCAAATCAATGCTGTCGTTCACAACACCCACCTCAACAGGCATCATGTTGAAAAACAAATATCCATCGTCCATGTACAAACCCTGAATATCAAAGCCACCTGGATTGCTGAAAAGTCTTTCCGTCAACAAACTTTGATTAAAGATATCGCCCCGCTTCAAGCCCAAAATGGTATCCAATGTGCCATTCCGGAACTTCAAATTCCCCTTCCATGTGATGTTTCTGTATCGATATTGCTGACCCTCAAACAAACGAATGTGAACCACTATCCGATTCTCTGAAATCAATTGAACACTGTCCGAAATAATCCGCGCATCCCTGTAACCCTTGCTCAAATAATGATTGATCAAATTCTCCCTCTCCTCAGCAAATTTTGATTCGATATACTTCGAACTCTGCCAAATTTGCCACTTCTTTTCCTTTCTCTTTAGCTTCTTGATCTTTGTTCGCAACAACTCATCCGTAAACTCTGAATTCCCCACAAAAACAATGTCCTGAACCTTCACCTTCGCGCCTTTTTGAATGTCGAAGTCGAAGTTCTCGTATCCCGCAAGCACAATCACACTGTCTTTGGCATCTCTCTTGGTGGCCTGACTGCGAATCACATCCACAGCAACATTGTAATACCCCTTTTCTTGATAATACTTAACAACTTTCTCTTTGCTAATATTGATCAAATTGGGCGTAATATACATGCCCTTGCGCAAACCCACTTCTTCTTTCAATGTCTTCTGCTGCGCGTTGGTCAAATTTCTGAATCGATGCCCGTTGAGTCGCGGTTGCTCCTGCACACGAAATTGCACCACCACCTGGCCCTCATCCGTGGGTTGAAAATACACCTGGATGTCGCTGAAATACTCCTGCTTCCATAAGTTTTCAATGGCCTTGGAAATTTCTCTGCCAGGCACCTTAACCTTCTGCCCAATCGATAAACCCGAATAGAATACCACCTGAGATTTGAGAATGGGCTTGCCGTTCACCTCCGTAACCAAAATGTTTTTGATGGTATACTCCGCAGGCTCCACAAAATCGTAATTCACCATGGGCGCCTTACGATAAAAACTATCCGCGGCTGTCCCTTGGGCAAAAAGGCCATTCACAAGCCATCCGGCCAATGCTATGATGATAAAACGTTTCAATTCTTATGCAATTTGCTCACTAGTTTTGCCAAATCGGCGCTCGCGACCCTGATATTCGACGATTGCTCGATAAAAATCGTCTTTGGAAAAATCAGGCCACAATACTGGGGTGAAATATAACTCGCTGTAGGCAATTTCCCACATCAAAAAATTACTAATTCTCTGTTCTCCGCTGCTCCTAATCAATAAATCTGGGTGCGGATACGCTGCTGTACTCAATGCGTCCGAAATCATGTCCTCCGTAATCGCATTGGGCTCAATCACACCGTCTTTAACCGATTGTGCCAAAGATTTTACCGCCTCCGCAATGTCCCATCTGCCGCTATAACTCAAGGCCAAAATCAACGTCAATTGGTCGTTGCCCGCCGTCTTTTCCTTTGTTTTTCGCAATTGTGCCTGGCATTTTTCCGGCAACTGGGCGATGTTTCCTATGGTCTCCAAACGAATCCCATTCTTCATCAATGTGGGTAGCTCATCCTCTATCGTACTCACCAACAATTCCATCAGCGCATTCACCTCCTGCTGGGGTCGCGTCCAATTCTCCGTAGAGAAAGCATACATCGTCAGATATTTCACACCCAACTCCGCACCCGACTCAATGGCAGCACGAACTGCCTTCACACCATGGCGATGCCCAAAAATTCGCATATGACCCTTTTGCTTCGCCCATCTACCATTTCCATCCATGATGATGGCTACGTGCTTGGGAACACGCGCCGAATCAATCTGATATTGTGAAATTCTCTCTGTCAAAGCCCTGCAAATTTACCTACAAACTTGCGGAGTAAACCTATATGAAAAGGTCAATCCCGCAAAATAATACCAATCCTTCAAATGCGTGTCGCCACGCATGGTTCCTTTGTCTACAACCGCACCCCCAGTTAAAACCTGTGACTGTGCCCAATCTGCCGCACCAACCCCCTGCTGTTCCTTGATGGTTTTATAATCCCCGTACGATTTGTACGTATCGTCCAAATAATCCGTGAAAGTCTTTCGAAAAATCACCTCCGCACCAACAATCCACCCCCCCGCATGCTGCCGGTTGCTCGCCATCGTCTTTACACCAAAACCAATCGGAATAGATGGTTGAATTTGGCTATACCTCGATGCTTGTTGCTCGGTTTTCAAATCACGCAAGTTTACCTCCTCCTTGTCTAACCGGTGTGGATCAAACCAAAATCCGCCCAAACCCAATAAAAAATATGGCGTGGCAATCCCGTCATTGATGTTCGTGCCAAATGGATGAAAATTGAATTCTACCATACTCGCCGCTTCAATCACCTGCGTTTGAAAATTGATATTCTGAAACTGCAATCCCACCACATCATCCGAGGTGCCCTGAATCTGTAAAAAGGATACCTGATTGCGCAATCCAAAATAACTGCTGAAATTATACTTCTGATAAACACACCCCGAAGGCTTGAAATGTTTGGTGTTTAACCCCTTACTGAAATCGCCGTAATAATTGCTCATGCCCAAACCAAAACCCCACTCATTGCGACCAGAAAAATACTTCTGCGCAACAACGGTCGACGGCATGATAACCATCGCAATGGACAAAACAACCCCAGCGAGTTTATTCAAAATTAAAACTGGAAACAAACACTTTTACCACCCATGATTTTGCGGGTGATTGTAAAATTCAAAAACATGTAGTAATCACTGCCCTTCATCGATCCGCGGGGATTGCCCATGTAAAATTTTTCATATGGCAAACCCGTGTTGGGATTGATTTGTTCAGCACTGCGATCCTTCATGGCTGCAGCCAAATAACCATTGGCACCCCCAACAATTTGATCATCCACATAATCCATGCTCACATCATCCAAATAATCCGTGAAAGTCTTGCGCATCCCAAACTCAATGCCGTAAGCCCAGTAATCATCCACCTGCTGTTTAAATCCAACACCCAATGGGATAGATACTTGCGTTAAATTGTATCGCTTGCGATCGTTAAACTTCGTGGTCTCCTGTCCTTCCGTACTCAAAGTCTGCAACTCAACCCACTGCCCATCGTACTGCTGCAATTGAGGGTTGTGAACCAAAGCACCAGTCGCATCCCTCAACCCATCGATGTAATTGAATTGCGACATCGGATTGAACTTAAACACACCAATACCTGCAAACAAAAACGGTGTATAAGGGCGGGTTCTTGTTGACTCCTCAAATCCCAATAAATTCCATTCTCCAATGGCGCTGAATTCAACTATATTACTTCGGAAATTCAAGTTTCTCTGTCCGCGTGTGATATTCACCGGATTGTCAGCAGCGTCTTTGTGGGTAAATGCAACCACATCCTTGAAATTTTGATCGTCACCACTGATTTGACCGAAGACTGCGTTACCACGCAAAGTCAAAAAATCGTTGTAATGAAATCTACAAATCAATCCACCCATCAAATGCGTTTCATTCAATGCAATGCCCTGAGCCAAATCACCCATGTAATTAGACCCCCCAAAAGTTAAACCCGCTTCAATGGGTTTACCCTTAAACTTCTTCTTTGCTTGGGCATTTAAAGATGCAACGCAACCCAAAGCAATGATGGCAAACAAAGTGATTTTAACGTGTTTCATGAATGCAGTTTAATAGCAAATTTAAGCGGTAAACCTTGCTTTTCCTAAAAATGCAAAATTCACTGTCCGAATTCTAACGAATTCCCGACAAACGCACGACCTTAACGCATAGAAATCAACACTTTCACTCCTGACTTTCAGTCAGATAATAGACCCCCATTGTGAGGAAATTCCTCAATATCGGAATACTGGCCAAAACCGACCATTGTGTGCGTGGTTTGATGCCAAACTTATACTCGTAAATGGGGTTGAATAAATAAAACTTCTTCGCCGAAACACCAAATTTCGAGGCCTTACAAACCCTTAAAAATCGCTCAATACTGATTCCCGTACTGCGAATTTCTTCCATGGTTTTGATTCCGTTCGATTGTACCCCCAACATCTTCAGTGCCATCGGGTACAGTGCACCCGGCAACAGATGATAATAAGGCGTTTTTGATGCCCACTTTTGTGGCAAAACCTGCTGATGCCCACCGTATGGCATCTGCCATGGTGGAAAAGCAAAAAACACCTTACCACCCGGTTTCAAAAAACGATGCAATTGTGGCATGAACTTGCCCTGATTCGGAATGTGCTCAATCACATCCTTCAAAATGATCAAATCAAACTTACTGCCCAAATCCACTTCAGGCACAACATCGTAAATGTCTTTATTCAAAAATTGTACAACGCCGCGGTCCAGCTCCTCTTTCATAAATTCTCTGGCAAATTCAAGCCTACTCTCCTCCAATTCAATCCCTGTGCAATCGTAACCCAATTCAGTAAACGCTTTCAATACCCCCGCCTCGCCACAGCCAATCTCCAACACCTTCATGTTGGCAGGAAAAGTCCAAGATTGCTGTAAAAATGGGATAATATGACCCACGGTCACACGATATGTCATATCAAAATACCTTCTCTTGTCTCCGTGAAATTCGTACATCTCTGTTCAGATTCGATTAAAATTCAAATATGCAGCAAGTTTTCCAAATTCAACGGAAAATTATACCCATTCATAGCCATTGTTAACACCCATATTCAGGAAATCCTATCAGAAATGTATATTTGAATGATGCAAAAAAATCCAGTGTATATCGTTGCCAGTATGTTGTTTTTTATCACTGCCTGTGGCAGTCTATCTAACATCAATCTCAACAACATACAAATCCCCAATACAGATGCATACAAATTACCCGAACCCGCATTGAGTCAAACTGAAGCCGCTTCAGGACTCAAAGAAGCGCTCATCAATGGCGCATCCACCGGTACGCAAAGCCTTCAAAAAGTGGGAGGATTTTCACAAAATGCCGTTTACCGAATCCTGCTTCCACCAGAAATTCAATCCCTGGAACAGAAAATTCGCAACAACGCCCTGCTCAATGCCGCCGTTGGCAAAGAACTCGACAAAACCATCGCCGCAATGAATCAAGGTGCCGAACTCGCTGCTGCAAAAGCATTCCCCATTTTCAAAAATGCCATTCAGCAAATGAGCTTCTCCGATGCACTAAAAATCCTTACCGGTGGAAACGGTGCCGCTACCCAATTTCTCAAAACCAATACCAGCAACCAACTCACCGCCGCGTTTCAACCCGAAATAAAAACAGCCCTGGAATCGGTATCCATCTATCAGTATTGGAACCCCATAGTATCCACCATCAACAAAAACAAAAAAATTCTCGGACTAACCGCAGATGTTCAGCCCAACCTAGAAAGCTATGTCACAGAAAAAGCCATTGTTGCTATATTCAGTGAAGTAGAAATTCAGGAAAATCTCATCCGCAAAGACCCCATCAAACGCAGCACAGAGCTTTTGAAAAAGGTATTCAATTACGCCGATAACAACAGCAACGAAACCAAGCCGTAAACCAAAACAATTTTGACAAGGCGCTATATAATTTGGCTTCTGGTCCTGTTTGGCCTCTTTCCTTCGATCGCGACGGGTCAAACAAACTCGCTCGCGAAATTTGTCAATATCCAATACAAAGGCAACCAATTTCAAGCCGTTTTAGACCAATTTACAGCGCAAACATCCATCCAATTCGCCTATTCAAATGCCATCATTCCATTGCCCAAAATGCACAACGTGCAGTTTCAAAATGTGCGGGCCGACAAAGCCCTCAAAGACTTTTTGCACCAAAATGGATTGGACTTTGAACTCACCGGGAATACCGCCATTTTAAAACAATGGAGCCCCAAAAACAACATCACACAATACTTCTACACAGGAAGAGTTCTTCAAGACCAAACCGGTGAACGATTGGTAAAGGCCACCGTCAACATACCCGCGCTCAATCGATTTACCCTCACCGATGAATTTGGCGTTTTTAGAATTGCCATCCCCGAAACCTCAATCTACCAAATCGATACAGTCAGTATCACCATCAACTACCCCGGTTACGATACCTATACCGATACTTTTTACAGCAAGCGGAATTATTTCCTCACCGCTGTACTCAAACCCACCATTGAAAGAATTCAACCCACCCTTATCAACGCGAATAAAAGTGCGAGTCGTTTGGCAGTGGTTCAAGGACAATCAGACCAATTCCTCATTTCTTCTACCCGATTGCAGCAAATGCCAGCACTTTTAGGCGAAGCCGATGTGATGCGTGCGCTGAGCTTAACACCCGGCGTAGTGAGCGGTTCTGAAGGCATGTTGGGGATGTACGTGCGCGGCGGCGCAGCGGATCAAAATTTGGTTCTACTCGATGATGTTCCCGTATTCAATGCCTATCACCTCTATGGTATTTTTGGCGTTTTCAACGGCGATATCATCAAAAGCGCACAAATGAATCGCGGAAGCTTCTCCCCTGAATATGGTGGTCGCCTCAGCAGTGTGATTTCTGTTCAATCCATAGATGGCAATGAGAATCAATGGTCTGGTAATGCCAACCTCGGTGCGCTCACAAGCAAAATCGCCTTCCAAGGACCGCTTTGGAAAAAAAGAACCACCGTGGCCTTTGCCTTCAGACGATCCAATTTCGACTTTCTCACCCAAACCATCACAAACGCCGTATTTGAAGACAGCAACAACATCAATCGCTATAACTTCTGGGATGCCAACGCCAAAATCAATCATCGTTTCAGCGAAAAAAGTAGCCTGTCGCTCACCGCATATGCCGGAGGGGATCGCGCATCCTTCGTGGATCGAAGATTTCTGGAAGTGGATGAAGTAAATTTTTATCAAAAAAAGGAACAAGGCAACAACTGGGGAAATAAAGTAGCCAGCATCCGATGGCAGTATCTTTTCAATAAAAACGTACGATTTACCGCCAAATCACACATCACCGATTACACCTTTACACAACACAACGATTATCAATATCGCATTCGCAGTGAAGCCAACCCTGAAAAAAATAAAGACAACTATACCAATTATAGCCTAACCAACGGACTTCGCGATGTATCCGCCGATGCCAAAATCGATGTCCAAGCCAACAAATATGTGGCATTCAAATTGGGTGCAGGATACATCCAACACACCTTCACCCCAGGCGATCGATCTCTCAATACCCGCATCGATTCCATCAATCGAAATTACCAATTCAACGACAAAAAAATCATCACGCCGGAATTGTTCTCATTTGCAAATTTAGAATTTCACCATCCCAAATGGGGTTACCTTGATCTCGGTTCTCGCCTGTCTTATTTCGGTTTGGAAGACAAACAGTTCTACATCCGTCCAGAACCCCGTATCAATTACAGATATAAAATCACCCCAAAATGGTGGGCAAAAGCCTCCGCCGCCCAAAATGTGCAATTTTACCACCAGCTGAACAACCTTTCAATGGGTCTGCCCTCAGACCTCTGGGTGCCATCCAATGCGCAATTTGAACCCTCTCAATCCAAACAAATCTCCTTGGGCACCACTTACACACAAAATAAGTATCAATGGAGCTTGGAGTACTTTAAAAAATCATTCTCTAACCTGCTTGAATATCGCGATAACTCCGTTTATGTAACCAACGCATTGAATTGGGAAAAAACGGTCACTCAAGGAATCGGCTCGTCGCAGGGATTGGAATGCATGGTCGAAAAACGAAGTGGCAAATGGACCGGTTGGGCCAGCTACTCACTCATGTACAACACACGAACTTTCCCCGACTTAAATCAAGGATATACTTTTCCATCTCGATACGATCGAAGACACAATCTGTATATCGTAGGTATATATAAATTTTCACCGAAACTCACCTTCAGTGGCAGTTGGACATTCAACTCTGGATTCGCATACACGCTGCCCATCGGGATCTATCCAGCACCAACCACTGAAGACCCCTATGCAGAAATTTTCATTTACGGGAACCGAAACAATGCCAGAGCGCGCGACAATCATCGCCTCGACATCAACGCACAATACACAATCAAACACAACAAGTTTCAAGAAAACTGGTCGTTCGGCGTTTATAATTTATATAACCGACAGAACCCATTCTTCATCTCGGTTGAACACAATACACAAGGTGAACGCCGCTTAACCCAACTGTCGTTGTTGCCCATTTTACCCCATCTGAATTACCAAATTTCGTTTTGATCCGTTGGCAAAATCATATCACCCAAATTCTCCAACAATGCCCTAAGCAGTTGGCCAAACGGCTATGTGCAACCCAAATTCACGCATTGATTTTTTGTTTTACGATCATGGGTTTTAGCAGTTGCAGCAGAGAGATTTTGGTACCGATTCAAGATAACACCGCTACCGGACCTGTGATCCAATGCATCCTCAATACAGATTCTGCACAAACCTTGCTTTATTCCAAAGTTGTAAAGATCGATGAAAACTTTGCACCCATTTCTGATGCAAACATCGACCTCGTGATTCACAAGAAAACCAGATTTCCATTCAGCTCCAACCAACCGGGCGTTTATCAAATTGCCCCCTGTAAATTGGCTCCGCGCGATAGTTTTTCGGTCTTTTTCATTTCTCCAACCGATACCTTTTCGGTCACCGATGCCATGCCATCTTCAATTGAATTCACAAAAACTGACACATTCACTCAAGCCATTGCCGGAATAGGTTCTACACAAAATTTCATGATCCAAATCAAAGACAGTGCAATCGATGAGAATTATTATAAAATCAGCGCCAAACGAGAAGTAAAAAAATACATTTTTAACAATGCCAATCAACTCACAGATAGCTCTATTACATGGGAACCATTGAAAATTGATGGCAACGAAATTCCCTTTCAACGGAACAATTATAACAATTACACCGATTACGAAATCCTATTTTCCGATGAAACTTTCAACGGTGTTTTGTCTTCGCTAGAATTTTACAATCTATTGCCCTTCTCTAACTCCAAATCAGAAAAAACCCTGTCGGTAACCATCACTTTAGACAACCTCACAAAAGCACTGTTTGATTACTATAACTCCCGAGCTGCTCACCTTTGGAACCAAAAATCCATCACCCAATTACCCGGTCCCATTCAAAGCAATATCCCAAAAGGTTATGGTGTTATCGGTGGTAAAACGCAGGTTTCTTGGACCATCAAATATCCAAACTAAACACTCACTTAATTCAATCTGAAATGCGCAGTGATGACCGTTGGCGCTCGCAAAATCAAAGCTGGATTGAACCCCATTTTTAGTATACCTTGGGTTTCCATACTCAACGATATGACTTCGTTTGCCTGATACTCAATACCCCAATGCAATTGGGCAACCAGATTTTGATCTGATGAAAAAAAGAAATTTTGATTATCAGGATCTTCAAAAAATTCAAACCCCAAACCACCCCCATACATGTATTTCCAACGACCTTTCAATTGTTTTCGCTTATCATAATCCACCCGAACGGCAAACCATTGCAATTCATTCAAATCAGACAAGTTCATTCCCATAGAATATCTCCAACCCTTACCCCAATTGTATTTTCGGTAAGTCATGACATACATATTCTGCTGTAACGAAATGGCGTTGAAAGGCAAAATTTGTTGTAGTAAATAAGATGTGTTGAAACCAATATATCTCGCCTTAGCATTTTCATCGAACTTTATCGTTTGAGACGAATTACTAGCCCCTTGCCCAATATTACGCGGAATAACTTTAATGGTTTCAACGGGCGGGGTAGTATCCATTAAACACCCAGGAACATCGGCGTGTGCAACCAAAGACCCAATAAAGACCATTAAACAAACAGACAATAAAAAAACCTGTTTCATCTTTAAAAT
Source organism: Bacteroidota bacterium (assembly GCA_027488495.1). Lineage (GTDB taxonomy): Bacteria > Bacteroidota > Bacteroidia > NS11-12g > UBA955 > UBA955. The sequence continues at coordinate 42,574 of JAIYBO010000006.1, forward strand.
CTTACACTCAAAAACAAAGCCACTGGAACCAATGGTAATACACTGAACACATTTTTATTCTCCAAGGATGTGACATTCTGATTCACTATAAATTCTCGCTTGGTATTGATATACTGACCGTATAAAATACTTTCAGTATACACAGTAATTCGATTTTTAAACTGCCATGCGATACCTCCAAAACCTCCAAAACCTCCACCAAAATCTTGAGCCAATGTCTTCATTTCTATTGGCAAGCCCATGTCGTTGAATTGTTGAGACACAGCGTTGTTCTGGCGCCAAATGCCTCTGGCATCCAAACCCCAATAACAATAAATACCCAAACCCAAATCTTGTCTCCACTCCCTACCCAAAACCAAAGAGGCTGAATTCTCTTCGCTCGTTCTATTCGCTCCGAATGAAAAATCCTCCGTTTTTCTTCTGAATCCATTGATGCCCATTCGCCAAGCGGTTTGATTCGCAATGTTCACCTTTCGCACCATCATCAAATAAGGGTCATCATTCAAATTTCGCGTCACATTACCCGAGAATCGCGACAGCGCCAAAGTAACATTGTTGGTGATCTCCCAACCCTTTAAACTGTCATTCAACGTTACTCGTGTTCCCAAGGTTTGTGCCTCCATTGTCGGAAACACAATCAAACACATACTAAGAATCAACCCTTTAATCATTGCTTTTTTATTAATCTTCTTCCGGTAAAAGACGCAGCTCAAGCTCTTCAAGCCTCGCACCCTTCAATGTTTTTATGAGAAATTCAAATTGCTCATGATGAATGATCTCACCCACAGTGGGAATCCGCTCCGAACAAAAGATCACGTAACCACCCAATGTTGTATAATCACCATCTGGAATGTTCAACCCATATTGCTCATTCAAATAATCCACCTCCAAACGCGCACTGAACAAATAATGATTTTCGCTCAGAACCGTTTCAACCTTATCATCAACATCAAACTCGTCCTCAATTTCACCCACAATCTCCTCCAATACATCCTCCACACTCACCATCCCCGCGGTTCCGCCAAATTCATCCACTACAATGGCAATGCTCTTCTTCTCCTGAATAAAACTGCGCAACATATCGTGGGCTTGTAAACTCTCATTCACTATCAACACAGTTCTGATTACATCTTGGATGCGCTTGGGACTGTGAAACAAATCACTGTGATGTACAAATCCAATGATGTGATCAATGGTGTCTTTGTAAATCAGAATTTTCGAATGTGCGGTCTCAACAAATCGCTCGCGCAAACTCTCCACCGATTCATTCACTTCCAATCCAACCAACTCCGTGCGATGCACCATGAAATCTTTCACCTTCGCATCGCTGAAATCCAAGGCATTCCGAAACACCTCCGTATCAATCTCAATGGCCTCGCCACCATGAGTTGCATTCTCCAATGAAGCGATATAATTGTCCAAATCAACCTTAGAAAAAACAGGGGTGTTTTCTGAAATCTTGGTCTTGGTAAAAACCCTCAATAGAAAAGCAGAAATGCCCTTAACCACACCAATCAGTGGCCACATCACCACGTGAGCCATCCGAAAAATTCCAATCAACCCGAAAATTACCTTGTCTGCATACATTTTAAAGAATGTCTTCGGAAGGTACTCGGCAACCACCAAAACAATCATTGTACTGCTCAATGTAATCATCAGAAATTTTACCCACTCATTCTCCATCCAAGATACCCCAGCAAAAGAATCGTCAAGAATCTCCCCCATGTAAATACCATAAATCACCAACCCCAAATTGTTTCCCACCAAAACCGTACTGATAAAATCACTCGGATTCTTCACATACTTGGAGAGCCATTTGCCACCGCCCATATTTTCCTTACTGCGCAACTCTATCCTCAAACGAGATGCCGACAAAAATGCAATCTCCATACCCGAGAAAAAGGCAATCACCACCATACACAATGCCACAATCAACCAAGTGTTTGCACCCACTACCAATAATCCCAATGCCGAAGGAGGTTCTATCATACTATCACAAAGATACCATCGAAAATATGGCAAAAATCGCAACAACCAAATTTCGTGTTGCACATAGCGCGTATCTTTGTATCATGATTCGTGTTGGTATCATCGGAGGCGGACAATTGGGCATGATGACCATTGAGGCCAAATACCCCTGTTTGCCAGTTGAATTTACCGTTTTGGAACAGTCGAAAGACTGTCCCGCTGGCCCCATCGCCCAAACTGTGATCGAAGGAAGCCTACAAAGCAATGACGACATCCGCCAGCTCGCCGCCCAATCTGATGTCATAACCTGGGAGATTGAACACATCAATGTGGATACGCTCATCGCCCTTGAAAAAGAAGGGAAAACCGTTATCCCTAAACCCTCCGTGCTGAAAACCATTCAAGACAAAGGCGTTCAAAAGCAATTCTTTACCCAACACAATATTCCAACCGCGCCCTATGTTCTCTGCAACTCAGAAGACATCAACGCAGAATTACTCCAAGCATTTCCAGGCGATAAAGTTGTACTTAAAACCAGAACCGGCGGATATGATGGCAAAGGCGTTTGTATCATCAACAAATCGCAACTGCCACAAGAATCGCCCTTCTCCGGCCCAGTACTCATAGAATCTTTCATCCCTGATGCCCTCGAAATTGCCGTCATCGTAGCCATCGCTCAAGACGGATCCCACGCCGTTTACCCGGCCATCGAGATGTATTTCAACCCCCAAAGCAACCTGGTGGAATTCCTATTTTCCCCAGCCCGCTTAACCAAAGACATCGAACAAAAAATTCAAGCCATAGGCCTGAACTGTGTAGAAAAACTCAACTCCCCAGGCTTGTTTGCCGTTGAATTATTCCTCACCAACAACCAAGATATCCTGGTCAATGAGATTGCACCAAGACCCCATAACAGCGGTCACCACACCATTGAAGGTTGTCACTGCTCTCAATTTGAACAATTCCTGAGAATTCTAGCCGGTGCCCCGCTCGGCAACCCCCAACTCATCCAACCCGCGGCCATGATCAATATCGTAGGCCCCGCCAACCTCTCTGGCCCCTATAAACTGCTCAATGAAAACCAACTCACCCAAAATGGCGACGTTTTCATTCACATGTACCGAAAAGCAGAATCCAGACCCAATAGAAAATTGGGCCACGCAACCATCATCGCAAACTCTCTCGATGAACTTCTAGAAAAAGCGCAAATCCTTCAGCACAACCTAACCATTGTGGCCAACTGAATAAATCACAAAACCCGTTAAACGGTCAAAATCTCTTTCTCCTTGCCCTCAAACAACTCGTCGGTTTTCTTGATGTACCCATCAATCAACTTCTGAACACGCTCTTCCCCAACCTTCGCATCGTCTTCACTCAATCCGTCCTTCTGCAATTTTTTGATCCGCTCGTTCGCATCCTTGCGATAATTCCGGATACCAATTTTCGAATTCTCAGCCTCCGCCTTCGCACGCTTCACCAACTCCTTCCTGCGCTCCTCCGTTACCGGTGGAATGCTAATACGTATCATCTCCCCATCATTCTGTGGCGCAAAACCCAAATTTGAATTGATGATCGCCGTTTCAATCGGACGGATTAATCCCTTGTCCCAAGGCTGAATTGCCAAAGTTCTGCTATCAGGCGTGTTTACGTTCGCCACTTGAGCCAATGGCGTCAATGCACCATAATATTCAACCATTACACTCTCCAACATCGCCGGACTCGCCTTCCCCGCACGTATGCGAGAAAACTCCGTGGCCGTATGCTGTAAGTTCTTTTCTAGCTGCTCCTGCAACTGATCAATCACATCATTCAAAGTGCTCATATCAATTTATTTAGCGAATTTACTATTAATTTATCTCCTTTTCCAACCCCCCAATCAATACGCACGGTCCTTGCGGCCCTCCATGTAATATACATAAGAACGATTCGCCACCTGATTCCCACCCGGCGTTGGATAATTGCCCGTGAAATACCAATCACCGCGGTCGCCCGGACAAGCTTCGTGCAAATTGTCTACCGACTGAAACAAAATGTCAAACTCGGCACGCAAATCCTTGGGCCTCAACATCTCAGCAATCTTCTTACTTACCTCTGCGTCTGTCAATGGCGCATATATGTCCTGCACCACACACCGCTGTTGCGCACTGGGCTTGGCCAACTCCGCTTTCGCAGCGATGTAAGTAGTCTCTAACAACTCACCCATGCCCTTGTCTTTCAACAATTCCACAGCCGCAGCAAACGCCGCAAAATCTCCCATCCTACTCATATCAATCCCGTAACAATCTGGGTATCGAATCTGAGGCGCAGAACTCACCAAAATGATTCTCTTCGGCTCCAAACGATCCAAAATACGCAGAATGCTCTTCTTCAACGTCGTTCCACGCACCACACTGTCGTCCATGATCACCAAAGTATCATTCCAACTTTTAACCACACCATAAGTGATGTCGTACACATGCCCTACCAAATCATCACGATCAGAATCATTCGTAATAAACGTGCGCATCTTTACATCCTTCACCAAAATCTTCTCACGCCTCGGACGCCAACTCAAAATCTCCTTCACCTTCTCTGGCTCGTTTTTCACATCGATTTTCGATAACGCCTCTGCCTGCAACTCCCTGCGGATTTCATGAATCCCATCAATCAACCCGTAAAAACTTGTGGCCGCCGTA
>JAIYBO010000125.1 GCA_027488495.1 Bacteroidota bacterium
AACATAGAATACTATTTCGCTAAAAATGTGGGAATCGTTCAACTAAAAATAACAGCTTCTAACCGGGGTTTAACTAAACGGAAAGACCATCGTTGGAATCTCAAATACTATAAAATCATAAATTGATATGCGTTCCCACCGTATCTTGCTTTAGGTTTTTCCTAACGTCCAGCTATTGAAATGAGAGAAAAAATAACCATTTTGCTTATCACAGTTTTTTTCAGTCTCAGGAATCAAGGCTATTTCAAAGGATTCGGTAAATTGGCATAATAAAAAACAATAAATAATGAAAATGAAAACCTTCTTAACAACCTCCGTTTTACTGCTTTGGTTAACTATGCCTACAAAAGCACAAACTTCTTATTCAGGAAGAATTGAAACAGGGTATATGAATTATTTATTCAGAACTATTACGGTTGAACCAGGCCCCAATTGGAAAGGCTATAACCTTAACAATAGGCAAAACGGCTTTAACTTTAATTCTATTAACGGAGTGACATTTCAAGATAGAAAGATATTTACTGGAATTGGCGCGGGCTACTCAAATTTCGATGGTATAGACGGAGTTGCAATATTTGGAGATTTCGAATATCTACCCTTAAAAAAGAGATTAACACCAATCTTAAATTTACGACTGGGCTATAACCATATTTGGAATCAATATGAAGGCGGGACGGGAACAATGCACACGGAATTTGGAATTGGAATAAATTATAAAATCAAGGAAAATTTGGGACTTTACATAAAGTCAGGAATCATGATCACTCAACAGTCACTCTTCCTACCACTAACTCTAGGTTTTAGATATTAATTAGATAGAATTACACAACAGGCTTAAGGCCAACCATTGGCTGAGATTTGTAAGTAGCCCATATTTCGAACTAGGTTAGATTCGTTTTTTTGATTTTATGCTGACCCATCCCTGGAAATTATACAATCAAAGTTGGATGTTCATGGGTCAAGACTCTGAAAACTCTAGTTTAGAACAATGCGATTTTTGGGCAAGAGGTCACTATATTTTGGGGATTCTTACAGTATATTCGACTTTCACATCAAACAACAATGGTTTTGACCAAAGTTTAAACTTTGCTAAAAAATGAAATCACTCGTTTTTTTAACAATTTCTCTGTTTGCATCAGTAACTGCAATTGCAGATACTGATACATTATCAAAACCTAAATTTCATATTCAATTTGGACTAACAAATATGAATTTCATAGATAGATATGGTTTTAATACTTCGGATAACAATTCTATTTTTTCTATATTTTACCCAAAATTCAATTATTCAATAGATTACAAAACAAATAAAAGAAGTTCAATTGGTTTTAGTTATCAGTTCTACACTTTAAACAACTATTATAAACTTAGAGGACAGAATGAAATTTCAGGTTCAAAAAATGGAGATTTATTGCGTAAATCAAAAGGAATTATAAGTTTAATTTATTATCGTGACTTCTATTTTCCATTAAAAAGAAATTTGAATTTTTATTTCAGCCCTAACGCTTCGGCACTGTATTCATATGGAAATGACCAAGTTTTTCTTTATGAATATCCGGACCCCAATAGATTTGATTTTGCCTCTGTAGGTGTTGATAACAAAGGTTTTGGCTTAGGAATTGGAACTGAAATTGGAGCTATTGTATTCAAACATTTTTCATTAAGTGCATCTTTAAATTATAACTATATTTTTGAGACAGGAAAGTACGAAGAATTTCAACCTGAATACTACAAATATACTCCATCTCGAAACATCTTGACTTTCCAACCTAAAATTGGATTTTTATTTTGAAAAGCAATAAACAACGTGATACTAAAACGAGAGCGCTGTTTGAGTGGCCCAAAAATTTAGAGTTGAAATAATTCAAAAAAACATTGAATATCCCCGGTCAAATAAAAAAGGAGCACCAAGGCAGGACGAATTTCAATTGTCTGTTATATTGGTTAAACGCCTTGGGAAATCTAGATTTTATTTTCAAATCGAAAACAACAATAAAACTCTGGTTCATACTGGGCTTTATACTTTTGGCACTGACTTTCCCAAGTAAAGCTCGCGCACAATACAGTAACATTTTCATTTCTGACCAAGTCATCAAGTATGATGGTCAAAAATTATCCATCGACAATCTTCCCAGCCCAATCAATCCATCCGGGTCTTTTAGAGCCACTGCCATCAGCGACATTCATGGAAATTTATCAGTCTATTTTGACGGGATCAATTTGAGAAATCAATTTGGCCGCATCATTGGAGACAGCAATTATAGCGTACAATATCAACTCCCAAAATTCTTGCCCTTCTCCCCCAATAAAATTGGCTTCCTTTCGATTACCAACGACTCCATATCCGTAAAAAATGGTTGTGAGAGTATTTATTACAACAACTGCGCTTACAAACTCCTTGAATGGAATAAAAATCAATGGATCATCACGCACCAATATTTCATTACAGACCCCAACATAAAGAATTGGTCCAATTATGACATTGTGAGATTCAATGATTCCACCTTTCAAATGTGCCTCATCGACCCCAATTACCCCAAAATCCTGCTGAATTTAAAAATCCAATCTACCCAATACGCTTTTTCGTCTCAAACCCTTCTACCCATTGAAAATGCATTCTTAGACACGATCAAAAATCACCCTAGAATTGCAATTCATTATGACAATCAAATCACACTCAACCATACAGGTGACCAATGTGTTGTTTCATCGCGAGGTGCAGCAGAATTCTGTCCGAGGTTGAATGATGATCCCATACCCGTAGTCCAAAAAACTGAAGAAATTTATTCTATTGCCATTGATAGAACTACTGGTCAATTGGAGATGCCAACACCCATTTCAATGACATCGAAATTTTTCAGCGACACCGATTTTAATTCATCGAGTGAGCCCTTTGTCTTTTCGCCCAATGGGAAATTAATTTATAGGATCATCAATAACAATGCTGCCAATAAACGGTCGTCTTGCGAACAAACCAACATCGCAACAAACAATGCCAAATTGATATACACCATCCCTTTCCGTTTGCCAGACATCGGCTATAACGCTCTCAGGATTTTACCCGATGGCAGACTCCTGATTCAAAGAGATCGAAGAATCAAAGGCCGTACAACCTGTTACTTCGATATGATCAAAAACCCAAACAGCGAAACAAATGTCCAATACAACGCCTTGTACGACAGTTTAAACAAAGTCTGTTTTTTGAACAATTCCGCCATCAACATTTATCATTATTTGAGGATCAAGCCCACCATCAAATACCGTTGTGGCATCGCCGAAATCACATTCAATAATCTTAGCGACACCAGTTCGGGGTTAAACAACTTTCATTATTCAATACA
>JAIYBO010000011.1 GCA_027488495.1 Bacteroidota bacterium
CCCAAGTAGGCGTCGGGAGTTTTTTTATCCGATATGCCACCACATACGGACATGTTTCACAATCGGTTGCGGCCACCGGGCTCTCCTTCGGACTGCTGCTATTCATGATTGGCCGATTCACAGGAACCTTTTTGATGCGATGGGTATCGCCAGCTACATTACTGCTGGGAACGTCGCTCATCGCCGCCATCATTTGTAGCATCGTAGCGCTTATACCCTCAGATACCGGATTTTGGTTACTCATCGCACTGCAATTTTTCATGAGTATCCTATTCCCAACCATCTTTAGTTTATCGCTCTCCACCCTTAAAAACGCGCCTCCCATGGCCTCCTCTTTGCTGATCATGAGCATTGTAGGCGGGGCGATTTTCCCCTTGGCGATGGGCGCCATTTCCGATAACACTTCCCTGCAATTCGCCTACCTCGTCCCAGCACTTTGCTTTGCAGTAGTGGCGATTTTCGCCAAACAAATTTCCCCTACGGCGATTTCCGCATCATCCAATACCCCATAAGCCACAAAAACCAAACACCCATGAAACAATTTGTACTGGCATTGGACCTCAAAAACGACCCCCACCTGATTGCCCAATACGAAGCCCATCACCGCGCGGTTTGGCCAGAAATATTGGAGAGCATCAAGGCCTCCGGCATCTTGGCATGCAACATCTATCGCATCGAAAACCGACTCACCATGATTCTCGAAACCACGGAAACATTCAGTTTTGAAGAAAAAGCCATCGCCGATGCCCAAAACCCCATCGTTCAGGAGTGGGAAACGCTGATGTGGACTTACCAACAAGCCATACCCTCTGCCAAACCAGGCCAAAAATGGGTGGCAATGAAACAGATCTTCTCGCTGTAAACCAATTGCTCACGCTATGGTTAACTGGTGTTAAAGTGTGCATTTCACACTTCGTTCGACTTACAAAATAAGCGGTCGATTCAACCAAAAATCACACCCAACCCCTTCAACTTCAACTAACTTCGGTTAACACTCAAATGTGTTCTCCGTATGCTCGCACAATTCACCCTCGCATTGCTCATCTTCATTTCCTGCTGGGGCCTCAGCATGGGAATTCTCATACTCGTTGCCAAAACGGTGAATCCATTCCTGAACCGATTGCTCGGACTCACCATCGTGATCATGGCCTGGCCCTACATCCAAACAACGCTCATCGCCACAGAAACCATCCTCCAATTCCCGTGTTTATATGGTGCATTCGCCTTTTTCTATTACCTCACACCGCCCATCACCTACTTTTATTTGCGAGCCCTACTGTTCGATGAAACAAAATTTTATCGCACCGATTGGCTACACCTCATCCCCGCATTCCTTCAACTGGCCTTCAGCTTGCCCTTCCTATTCAAAGGCTTCGAACACCAAATTCCATTCGCACAAGAGCTGGTAAACCAAGTCAGCGTAACCAACCTCACCTCCATCACCATCGTTCCACAGCCATTGGCTTTGTTTTTCGTATTCATCCAAACCGCCATTTACATTTATTACGCCTTCAAACTCATTCAAACCCGAAAAAAACAAACCAATACCAACCAAACCCATCAGTTCTTGATTTTATCATGGGCGAAATCCTTTCTGTACTATTGCGTGGCCATTGCCTCTTTCATGTTTTTGAATGCCGTAAGAATACATCTAGATATCAAATTCTTTGATTTCATCCCCTTCGGCGGACCGCTTTTCTACCTGAGAAGCATACTCTATTCACTCATCCTCATTGGCATTTTTAAAAATCCCGAAGTGCTCTATGGCCTACCCAACTTCAACAGAAACATCATCGAAACAAGAAATGGCCAACAAAAAGTGCAGTACAACCCCGCCTTCGTGGCCGAAGAATACTACTTACCCAACACCAATCTAACCCCCGAACAACTCCAAGAATATTCCGTGATCCTCACAGAATTCATGCAAAGCGGACTCAAACCCTACACCCAACACAATTTCAACATCAAAGACCTTTCCATGGGCTCCGGCATACCCCAACACCACATCGCCTTTTATTTCCGATATCACAGCCCAGAAAGTTTCGTGGATTACAGAAACCGTCACCGACTCAATGAGGCCATCCGAAAAATCCAAAACGCAGAATACAAGAAAAAAACACTCGAGGGTATTGGCCAAGAATCCGGATTTGCATCGCGAATTACCTTTTTCAACGTATTCAAAAAGCACACCGGCATGAGCGCCACCGAATACATCGAGAAATTGAATCGAGGCGAAATCCAAGCCCATTCAGTTGATTCGCCTTTTTGAAACCCACACAACCCAATATCGAAACCCCCATTCCGTTTTTGAAACACTGAGCGTTTTCAGCACTTCCCACTCGGTATTTTCTTGCGAATGTTATGAAAACCGCCGAATTTAAAAACCACCCCATCCATCAAAAAATCCTTGAACTCAAATCGCGCTGCAACGACCAAAAAACCAGGGAAAAGGTTGATGCGGATTTGCTCCTATTCATCAAAACCCACTGCCAATTCCTCACCGATCGATTGGGAATCGCCATCCATCAATTGGTGAATGTAGACGAACTCAATGCCATCCAAAACGAGCTACAGAATTCCTTAACACACCTCTCAGAATACCTAGTAGATAACAACGCTGGGAGATTACAATCGATCCAACAGCACATCAACAGCTCAATGCCTTTTGTGCGAAACATCCCCATCCTTCTCAACAAAGCCGATTTCAACTTCAGCGAAATCAATGCCAATTACAGTGATTATGTAGACACCAAAATTGCCGCACTCAATGAATTCATTGCCAAGTTAAACAGAGACATCGCCGATAGCCACGCCCAATTCCTCGGGCAAAACGAATTCATCGAATCCCTCAAAACCCAACTCGCCGATCAACAAAACCAAACCAATGAGATCGCGAACGATTTTAGAAACTACCTCCAAGGTGTTCAACAAGAATTTGAACAAAAAGGCATACTCATCAATAATGCACAAAAACAACAGTTCGAAGAGACCAAACATGAATTTGCCATGCGCGTAGATTTGCTGATAGACGAAATCACAGAAAAGCGCGACAAGGCTCGACAGATGCTCAACGTAATCGGACAAGAGGGCACAGCCGCCCACTATTTAGACACCGCCTCCAAACACACGAAAACCGCAAACCTCTTTCGTTGGATATCGCTCTGCCTCATGCTCATCATATGCATTTTTATCTTATACATGATTTTCTGGTCTAGCCAAGGCGAATTCAATTGGCAACGATACGCCCTCCGTCTCCTCTCCATTTCCATCTTCATCTACCCCGCAACCTATGCCGCACGTGAATCCACCAAGCACAGAAATCTTGCCCATCAGCGCGAAACCGCAGCCGTGGAATTGGTTTCCATAGAGCCATTCATTGAGTTACTAGACGATGCCAAAAAGCAAGAAATCAAAGAAAAACTTACCGAAAAATATTTCGGCAATGGCCACCATCAGCCAGCACAAACCGAGACCATTACTCAGGAATCGTTACCCATAGACATCATTGAAAGGATCATTAAAATGACCCGCTCTCCGTCCTAACCTCAATCCAATTCTTGATCCAAGATGTAAATCATCGCCGCCACCGCAGCCGCACCCAATTGCAATTCGCGCTTGTTCACGTTCTCAAAAACGTCGGTTTCTGCGTGATGCACATCAAAATACCGCTGTGAATCTGGGATGAACCCCACAAATACCGTATTGGGGTTCAC
>JAIYBO010000226.1 GCA_027488495.1 Bacteroidota bacterium
ACTTACAAGGAAACCGTGCCAGATGCCAATGGCGTGCCCTACCCGTATGTGATTCGCGGGGTACTCATCAATCCAAAGAAGATTTCAGTGGCGCAGCTCGACAAAGTGAACTTTGATGCCATTGATAAAACAACTGCCTTGGCCGCAACCTTTACTATGAAACAAGATGAAATTGGTTACGATTGGAAACAGTACGACCAAACCTCCGAGCGCTATACCATGGTCCCCAACCGCGTGTATTTGATCAAAACCACAGACGCCATCATCAAAATGAAGTTTGTGGATTTTTACAACGACCAAGGCATCAAAGGGTACCCAAAAATGGCTTGGGAAATTTTGAAATAAACTTTCCTCGCCTTTTTCAGCGCTTTGGTACAATGTCATTTTTATTTCTCGATTTTTTAAATAATTTGCATCCAACAAATCGGTTTTCCGATGCAATGTCTAACCTTAAAAAATCAAACCATGAGTAACAAAAAAAACGACAAAGGCAAATGGTTCCACAAATTGCACCAATTGCAAAAAAGAATGACACGCATGAATTTGAACGATGGCCACGCGGTTGAAAAATTGGCCATTAGACAATCCCGAATTAGAACATTGCTTACCCAAATCAAAGGCCGTGGAAGATTTTACGTCCCGCCAATAGAAATAGAACCAAACCTACAGTGAAAAACCTTATCATAACCTTAACGATGGCCACCGCTGTATCTACATTGGTGGCCCAACACGAAAATCACAACCACCAGCCCACGGCATCACAAACTGCGACTGAAACCCACCTGAAGAATCTAAGACAATTGACCTTTGGGGGCGACAATGCCGAGGCGTATTGGAGTTTTGACAGTAAGGCAATTACTTTCCAAAGCAATTTCAAGCAGTGGGGTGTTGAATGCGATCAGATTTTCACATCGCCCGTGAAAAAAATGGGCAAAGACACCACGCGTAAATCAGATTTGGTGAGCACCGGTTTGGGCCGAACCACCTGTTCTTATTTCATGCCAGACAACAAGCACATCCTCTACGCCAGCACCCATGAAGGCGATAGCGCTTGTCCGCCAAACCCCGAATCCAACGGCAAGTACGTTTGGGCCATTTATCCTGATTTCGACATTTACGTGGCCGATTTAAAAGGAAACATCACCCAAAAACTCACCAATGCGCCCGGATACGATGCTGAAGGTACCGTATCGCCCGATGGCAAATCCATTGTTTTCACGAGCACGAGGTCGGGCGATTTGGAACTGTGGATCATGAACATCGATGGCAGCAATCAACGACAAATCACCACGGGATTGGGTTATGACGGCGGGGCATTTTTTTCGCCAGATTCCAAGAAGTTGGTTTTCCGCGCCAGCAGACCTCAAACAGAAGAAGACATCACCAAATACAAAGACCTTCTCAGCAAAGGCCTGGTAGAGCCCACCAACATGGAAATCTACACATGCAATGTGGATGGCAGTGACCTCAAACAAGTCACTCAACTGGGCAAAGCCAACTGGGCACCTTTTTATCATCCTGCAGGCAAAAAAATCATTTTCTCCAGCAACCACCACAGCAAAAGAGGCTATGATTTTCAGCTTTATATGATCAACGAAGACGGCACGGGCCTGGAGCGCATCACCAACAACAGCATTTTCAATGCGTTTCCGATGTTCTCTCCCGATGGCAAACAATTGATTTTCAGCTCAAACCGCAACAACCACGGAACCCGAGACACCAATTTGTTCTTGGCTGATTGGGTAGACTGATTTCATGCTGGTTAAGTCCGAAGCCCTAGTGGTAAAACGAACGCCTTACACCGACCATTCGGCGGTGGTAAAGTTGTTCACCCGAGATTTCGGACTGATCCCCTTCCTCATACAAGGATTGCATGGAAAACAAAACAAAAACTCTTTGTTCCAACCAGGGACATTGATTGAAGTGGTTTTTCACAAACAATCACGCGGTATGATGCGCGCCAAAGAAGTATCGCTGCTATCGGGATGGGGTTATAGCCACAATCCCTTGCACGATCAGGTTCGATGGTTTTTCTTGGAACTATTGAGTCACATTTTACACGAGGAACAACCCGAAGAGCAACTGTTTGATATTTCCAAACACACCTTCCAACAACTCAATGTGGGATGCGACCACCTGCCCATTCTACCCATTCAATATCTATTCGAATTTTGCGAAGTCACTGGCCACGGCCTGCAACTCAACGAAGAAGCTTGTAGGCTGGGCCTCGATATACTATCGGGCACCGCCGCCACCGCCAAGAGCATTCCTTCCAACACCATTGAACCCGAGGCCTGCGAAATACTCGCAAGAATCATCACTGGCGAAATCAAATCCGCACCCAGCAAAACGAGAAAAAACCTGGTAAACAAATTGGTTGATTACGTGGAAATCCATGCCATCCCTGGCAAAACCATTCAATCGCTGGAAATTTTACAAATGATTATGCAAGAACCCCAATAGCGGTCTCTTCATTGAGCATCGCCACGGCTAAATCCACCATGTTTTTCGACCCCACGAACATCGGTACGCGCTGATGCAATTCAGTGGGCTTCACATCCAATACACGCTCAGTACCCGTGCTCGCAGCACCACCTGCCTGTTCTACCAAAAATGCCATGGTGTTGCACTCATACATCAAACGCAACTTCCCATTGGGAGACTTTTCCGTGGCAGGATAAATAAAAATCCAGCCCTTTATCAAATTCCGGTGAAAATCCGCAATCAATGAACCAATGTATCGTGCCGAATAAGGGCGATTGGTGGCCTTATCCTTCGCCTTACAGAAAGAAATATAATCTTGAACCCCTTGTGGGAAATCCTCCAAATTGCCTTCGTTCACGCTGAAAATCTTTCCATCAGCCGGCGTTTGAATGTTGGGGTGACTCAAACAAAACTCTTGAATGCTATCGTCTAAAGTAAATCCATTCACACCCACGCCCGTTGAATAAACCAACATGGTGCTTGATCCATAAATGAAATATCCCGCAGCCACTTGGTGCTTGCCTTTTTGCAAACAATCTTCCACTGTGGGTTTCGACATCGGATTTTTGCGCGTATAAATGCTAAAAATGGTACCAATACTGGCATTCACGTCAATGTTTGAACTACCATCCAGCGGATCCATCGCCACGATGTACTTCTCATTTTCAGCGCCCTCAACATAAAACACATCGTCGTTCTCCTCAGAAATGATCATACATACCTCACCACTTCTACTCAATGAAGCAATGAATATGTCGTTGGCAATCACATCCAATTTTTTCTGCTCCTCGCCCTGAATGTTCGTAGACCCCTGATTGCCCAATATATCAACCAATCCCGCCTTTCTCACATCCCTGTTAACCATCTTCGCCGCCAACTCAAGCGAACGAAAAATCTTACTCAATGAGCCTTGGGCATCCTTGTAGAGCGCCTGTTGGTCTACAATATATTGTTCGAGGGTGATAACTTTAGAATACGACATAACAACAATCAGAGCAATTGGTATTTATTTTGCAAAACAACAACAAAATCCTCAATTAACCGTCTACCCCATTTATCGATGAAAATATTCAAATTCGGAGGAGCCTCTGTAAAAGACGCACAAGGAGTTCAAAATGTAGCCCGCATCATCCAATCTTATAACCAAAACAATATTTTGGTTGTAATTAGTGCTATGGGCAAGACTACCAATGCGTTAGAGCAGGTCGTTCACCACTGTTTTCACAACACCGGAATGGCCAATCAAGCCCTTCAAACCGTGTTCGATTACCACAATGAAATCCTCAACAACCTATTCGGTGAGGACAACTTGGTGGGGGTAAGCGACATCAAAAATCTTTATTTGGAGCTCGAATGTTTTGTAGACAACCCCAATTTGCAAGAAGATTACGACTTTTTGTATGACCAAATCATCGGTTACGGGGAAATGATGGCCACCAAAATCGTGAGTAACTACTTGTTATCACAAAAAATAGCGAACCAATGGGTGGATGCACGCAACTTCATACTCACCGATTCCAGACACCGTGACGCACGTGTTCAGTGGAAAGAAACCGAGAAAGTGATCAAAAATCGCTTATTGCCCATCGCAAAGAAAAACTTGGTCATTACCCAAGGGTTCATAGGCAAAGGATTTTCCGGCGAAACCACCACCTTGGGAAGAGAAGGCTCCGATTACAGTGCGGCCATCTTTGGTAGCGTCATGGGCGCTGAATCCATCACCATTTGGAAAGACGTGGCCGGTGTGATGAATGCCGATCCAAAAAAATTCAACAATGCGGTTCTCATCCCCGAACTCACCTACAACGATGCCATAGAACTGGCATATTACGGCGCATCGGTCATCCACCCAAAAACCATTCAGCCCCTACAAGCCAATGGCATCCCCCTCTTTGTGAAATCCTTCATCAATCCAGATGACAATGGCACCAAAGTGAGCGCCGATAGCAGCACCATTTCAGTGCCCTGTAAAATCCACAAAGACCAGCAACTTTTGCTGGAAATCAGCACCCGCGACTTCACTTTCATTGCCGAAGACCACCTAAAACAGATATTCCAAGCGCTTTCCGAAAACAAAGTACGCTGCAATCTGATGCAGAACTCTGCCATCTACTTTCGGTGCGTGATCGACAACAAAGAAAATCGCCACGAACCCCTCATACATTCACTGGAAAACCTTGGATTGCTGGTTCAATTGCATACAGACATGGAACTTCTGAGTATCTATCACCC
>JAIYBO010000045.1 GCA_027488495.1 Bacteroidota bacterium
CCTTGTCGGGCGATGCAATAGAGCTTTCCATTGATTTCCCGGAGGCGACGAATTTTGTTGAGTTGTTCTTTTTTGAAATGCTGGATGAGGTTTCCATTTGAAATATCGAACACATACAATCCGTCGTTGTAGGTAGCAATGGTGAGTGTGTTTTGGTTTAGGTGCAAATCCCAACACTGTTGAGTTCCAACCTGGACTTTGATTTTTTCTAGCGAAGGTTGTTGTTTTGGTGCATAATGCAATCCGGCATCTGTGGCTATCAAGACACTTCCTGAGTTTGTCTCAATAATTCTTCGGGTGCTTGCGGTGGGTAGACCATCGCTTACAGAAATTTCAGGTAAATTGGGGAATGTTTGGGCAACTGCAAAAAGGACTATCCAATGCCATAGGATGACTGCAACAGCTTTCTTCCAGTTTTGGAAAGGGCGATTTGTTTTCCATTTTTTAAGCATAGGTGGTTGCTTTTGTATGTGGCAATTTGGTCAACTGGTACTAGGTATGAACGATGTACGCGAACAAAATGCACGGGCAAAGATGGCGATAAAACTTTTAATGTTTTGGATATCAAATGCTCTTTTTGACCGGTAATGATTTTGGAATAGGCCCCCGCTGCTTCCACATATTGAATGTCGCCAAATGGAACAACCACATTGAGACCACTTTCCCTCACCACGAGTGAAGTTTTTGTAGAGGTGATATCTGTGAGTATTTGGCCGTTTTTGATGCCCCGCTGCTTAATTTTTGGGAGTAATACTTGAAAATCCTCCTCTGAAATGGGCTTTAACAAATAATCTACAACCTCAATTTTAATGGCTTGCAAAGCGTATTCTGGGAATGCGCTGATGACAATGATTTGGATGTTTTCGGGCAGTATGGATGTGATGCTCAAGCCAATTTCGCCTTTGAGTTGGATATCGAGAAAAAGTACATCGATGGTTTCTTCCTCGAAAATTTGTGTGGCTTCTTCAATGTTGGTTGCGAATTTCACATCTCCAAATAAGTCGCCCCCGTATTCTTTCAAAAAATACCCCACCATGTCACGGCCCGATTTTTCATCGTCGAGCACAAGTGCTTTCAGTGGGCCTTCCAATCGAATCATCACGCTAACTTACAGCGAGAAACTCATTATTGGGAGATTGGGCAAATAAATATTTTGGGTATTTAATGAGCGATTGATTTCTTTAGCAAGGAGGGAGGGATTGTATCTTTGTGTCATGAACGAATCGATGGTTGTGATTGCAAATGATTCAATTTCGGCTGAAATCTCTTTGTTGGGTGCCGAGCTACGCGTGTTACGTAAAAAGGATGGTGAAAATGTGATGTGGGCAGCCGATACCGATCATTGGAATCGGGTTTCTCCCAACCTATTTCCCATTGTGGGTCGTGTGAAAGGTGATCAATATTCTGTGGATGGCAAGGAGTATGAAATGCGCCAGCACGGCTTTGCGCGTGATCAATTTTTCGAGGTGATTGAAGTATCTGCGGATGAAGTTGCCTTGCGTTTGGTTTTTGGTGAAGTCACCTTGGCGATGTACCCGTATCAATTTGAATTTGTGGTTCGTTATAGGTTAGAAGGGGCTACTCTGTGGGTAGAATATCAAACCAAGAATTTGGGCGATGCAGACATGTTGTACTCGGTGGGTGGACATCCGGGCTTTGCTTTGCGGGGCGATTTGGGTCAACACCACTTGCAGTTTGGTTTGGCGGGAGAGTGGTTGGATTTTTCGGCGGAGCGACATTGCATTGAGGGTGGCCTGTACACTGGTGAAACATCCACTGTGGTGGTTTCTCAAGGCTTAAAATTGAGCGATGATTTGTTTGAAACCGATGCCATTGTGTTTCGAGAGCCGGTGTTCGACCAAGTACGATTGTTGAGTGAAGTTGATGGTACGATGCTCGATTTTTATTGTTGGGAGTGGGATGCTGTGGGTTTTTGGACAAAACCAGGTGCGCCATTTTTCTGCATAGAACCATGGTGGGGTTGGGCCGATGAGGTGGGCGCTACCGGAGAGTTTTCGGAGAAGGCGGGTTTGCACAAGTTGTCGCCGGGTGCAGAGGAATCGCTGAGTTATGGGATTGGATTGCCTTAGTTGGAGTTAAGCGTTGTTTCCCACATTCCTATCGATTTTGCCATTGGGTAGCATGGGGATTTTGGAGATGTGGCGCAAGCTTTTTGGGCGATGTAAGGGGTTCAGCGCCTGCAGTTCTATGAGAATTTCTTCTAAGGTTACATTTTGATGCGTGGTAACCAAGGTGATTTGTTCGCCGAATTTTGGATGGGTTTCACCCATGCAATAGAAGGAAAAAAGTGGCCAATTGAGGAGTTGGCTGATTTGATTTTCGAGATCTTCGATGTGCACCTTTACTCCGCCAGTATTGATCACAAGGTTTGTTCTGCCGAGCCAACGAAATTCAGTGTTTGATAGAATTTCAACTTTGTCCGATAGCGTAATCCATTGATCCTGTGTGGTGGGATTGCGAACCATGAGTTCGTGGTTTTGGTTGGCGTTGATGGATGTGCCGGCTGTGGTGTGGAAATGGGTTTTTCCGGGTTTGATTTCACGGCCGGCAAAATGGGATGCCGTTTCTGTGGAACCAAACGTGTGGATGAATCGGGTATTCGGAAATTCGTTAAGGATGCTTTTTTCGATTTCGTCCGAAATATTTTGTCCGCCCAATAATACCGTATCTATGTTTTGAAGTCTTGCTTGGCTGTTGGGATTGCTGTTCATCACCACAAATTGCATGGGGGTAATCGATAACAACTGCGGGGGGAATTGGTCCCAAAGTGCAGGCGAAAATGGCAGGATATTGAAAGGAATGGGTTTGTTGGTCTCTATGCCATTTTGTTCTGAAATTTCAAATCGCTGGGGTAGAAACAAAACATAATTCTCTATGGATTCCAAGGGATTGCTATTGGGTTCACCGAGCCAGATGGGTGATTGCCACACGGATGCACGAATGAGTTGCATGAATCCGCCAGCTTTGTTGAATGGTAGCGCACAGAGCTGTATGGGGGCTTTTTGATGATCGAACCAAGTTTTGAGTGTGCTTTCGGCGCTCCATTGTAGGGCGTTCCTGCTATGTGTAATGGATGTTGGCGTGCCGGTGCTACCCGAGGTTTGCAAAGTGAATTGCGGTTGATGCGTATCCCAAGCGTTTAGGATTTCAATGGCTTGGTGTATCATGGTTCAAAAATACTTCAGAACAATTAATTCCACCCTTCCTGTTTGAGGAATGCGTCGAGCACTTCAAAGAATTTTTGAATGTCGGTGAGGTTGTTGTAATAATGAGTAGATACCCGCACACAATGGATGTCGTTTTCAGCGACATATCGCAATATTACATTGTTCTTTCTCGCAAAATCACAGAAGCGTTGAGAGGCTTGGGGGGTAGAAGTTCCGGCTGGCAGTGATGCTGTGGCGGCCTTCTGGGTGTCAGTGATTTTACTGGGGTGTTCATGGATTCTGAAGCCCACCTGCGCCCCACGAGAAATGACTTCTAGGGGTGTGAGTATTTGCATGATTGGACCTTGGCTGCTGTGCATTTTCCAAAGCACTGGCGTTGAGTTGGGGTTTGAAGGTTCTTCGATGGCCCCGTTGGGGTTTGCATTTCCTGAAGGACTTTTTGCGGCGGCATTTCTATCCATGAGTCCCTGCATCAGTGTGCTACTGAGGTGTTTTACGCGTTTTTCGATGAGTGTTGGACCCACCTTCAAATAGAATTGCATTGCGGCTTTTGCCCCATCGTACAGTGGACCGGGGAATGTGCCGTAGCTGTATCGCGCGGTTTTGGGTACCAATTCTCCCAATGAGGGTGGAACGGTACTCATGTTAAACGTATCTACTGAATAAGCGGCCACGTGGTGGATGGTGGATTTTTGCAATATGTTTTCAGCGGCATAGAAAAACCCGGTACCTATGGGTCCTAGCATCCATTTGTGGAAACAACCGCTGTAATAGTCGCAGCCCATATCGTGAAGATCCATGGCAATCATTCCCAGCGGGTGTGCGCCATCGATCGCTGAGATGATGTTGTTTTCCCGGGCCCAAGTGCAGATTTCCTTCACGGGGAGTATCTGTCCGATCGTACAAGGAATGTGCGGCACGGCCACCACTTTGGTTTTGTTTGTTTTTACGGCTTTGATGTTGGCGAGTGTTTCTTGGGCTGTGTTACCGAGTGCGGCAATTTTGAGTACGATGCCTTCGGTTTTCGCCCTGAAAAGCCATGCTGCACAGCCGCCCACGTGTTCGTGTTGGGTGATAATGACTTCATCGCCGCGTTTGAGGGAGATGGCTCTACAAGCCAAGTTTACGCCTTCGCTTACGTTTTTGGTGATGGCGATTTCACTGCCTTTGCAACCGATGATGGCGGCGAGTTGATCTTCGAAACTGCCATCGTGCATGGGATATGCGGCATTTTCTGCCAAATTGTGAAAGCTTTTGTTGAGTGCCTCCAGAACGGGGTATGGGGTGATTCCCATTGTGCCATTGTTGAGGAAGGTGATTTTGGGGTTTAAGGGGAAGAGCGATCTCACAAAATCCCAATATGGACTGTCTTTTTCGGGGTTCAGCGCATCCGTTTCTGGCGCGAATGGCAGTGGCTCATGGGGGTTGTATTTGGTGTTTTCCCAAGCGGTTGTGCCGGGGCTTTGAAGTTGTTGGGATTGGTTGGATAGGGCTGATTTTCCTAGCAATCCTCCCACTGTGAGGCCTGCGCCGAGGGTTAAAAAATGCTTGCGTTCCATGGCAAAATTGGGTCTGAATTGCATAGGTACAAAAAATATCGGTGAAATCGCCTCATTTCGTTCCTATTTTTGCACTGAAAACAACCCTCGGGTTGAAACAATGGTTGCAATGAAGGTATTAGGAATCATGAGTGGCAGCAGTATGGACGGGGTAGACTTGGCCATGTGCGATGTTGAGCGAACAGCAGCGGGTTGGAAGGCCCAAATCATTCAGGGAATTACCGTGCCCTACAACGAAACTTGGCGCGTTCGATTGAGTCAATTGCGCTATCAAAATGCAGAATTGTACGCCAAAACCGATGTGTTTTATGGTCGATACTTGGGAGAATTGGCAGCGGCCTTTTTTCAACAAACCGGCCTGAAAGCAGATTTGGTGGCTTCGCACGGACATACCATTTTTCACAATCCCAAAGGTTGGATCACGGCCCAGATTGGTGATGGGGCTACTTTGAATGCATTTTCAAAGGTGCCGGTGGTTTCGAATTTTCGCAGGGCGGATGTGGGTTTGGGTGGACAAGGTGCGCCATTGGTGGGCATTGGAGATGAGGCTTTGTTTGGCGATTATGATTACTGTTTGAATTTGGGTGGATTTTGCAATATTTCCACCAAGCACGGGGGCAGAAGAATTGCCTTCGATATATCGCCTTGTAACATCGTTTTGAATCGATTGGCGAGGGAGCGCGACTTGTCGTACGACGAGGATGGCGCTTTGGCTGAGGCCGGTGTGGTGGATTATACCTTGTTGAATGCTTTGAATGAAATTGAATTTTACGGACAATCGCACCCGAAGAGTTTGGGCCGAGAGTGGATCAATAAAAACTTTTGGCACATCGTGAGGGAGTTTGATGATTTGAGCGTGGAAGACAGGATGAAAACATTGGTGATGCACATCGCTATACAAGTAAAACGAGCCATTGAATCCATTGCGGAGAAGCCGTTGCATGATAGTTCTATTTTGGTTACGGGCGGTGGTGCTTTCAATGCTTGTTTGGTGGATCATTTGCGTTCTGAAACCGAATGCAATGTGGTGGTTCCAGATGATAATTTGGTGAATTATAAGGAGTCGTTGATTTTTGCTTTGTTGGGTGCGATGCGTGTTCACAATGAGTGTAACACTTTGAGCAGTGCAACTGGCGCAACGATGGATTGGGTGGCGGGATCTTTGGATGGAGATGTTGGCGCTTTATGGAATACTTTGAACGGCGGTAGATAGGCTGCGGTGATTGAA
Source organism: Bacteroidota bacterium (assembly GCA_027488495.1). Classification (GTDB taxonomy): domain Bacteria; phylum Bacteroidota; class Bacteroidia; order NS11-12g; family UBA955; genus UBA955. The sequence continues at coordinate 5,976 of JAIYBO010000045.1, forward strand.
TTATAAAAATACGATTGTGAAACTCGAAAAACTGATAGAAAAATTTGAAGGCAAGCAACCAGAGATTGTGTTTGCTTGGAAAGACAGTGAAACTGAAGCCGAAGGCTGGGTGGTAATCAATTCATTGCGTGGTGGTGCAGCAGGCGGTGGAACGCGCATGCGCAAGGGCTTAGACCAGCGTGAGGTGGAGAGTTTGGCCAAAACCATGGAGGTGAAGTTTACCATCGCGGGTCCTCCCATTGGCGGCGCAAAAAGTGGAATCAATTTTGATCCTGCCGATCCCCGTAAAAAGGGTGTTTTGGAGCGTTGGTACAAAGCGGTACGTCCGATATTAAAGCATTACTACGGTACAGGCGGTGATTTGAACGTAGACGAGATTCACGAAGTGATTCCGATGACGGCCAATTTGGGCATTTTGCATCCACAAGAAGGGGTGGTGAATGGCCATTTGACATCGTACAGTGCGGAAGAAAAATTGAAAGCCATTTCTCGTTTGCAAACGGGTGTTTTGTTGCCCATTACCGATGAGAGATTGACGCCGGATTTGAGTAAGAATTATACCATCGCAGACATGATTACTGGATGGGGTGTGGCCGAGGCCGTGCGTCATTATTACGAAGTGTATGGTGGATTCATGGATGGCAAATTGGCGATCATCCAGGGATGGGGCAACGTGGCAGCAGCTGCGGCATTCTATCTTACCAAATATGGGGTTCGCATTGGTGGAATTATCGACCGTGTGGGAGGTATTATCGAGCCGAAGGGTTTGGGCCACGACGAGATTGTAGAATTGTTCAACAACAGAAATGGAAATGCATTGAACGCACCCAATATGTTGAGTTTTGAAGAGGTGAATGCGAAAATTTGGGATTTGCCTTCGGAGATATTCATTCCAGGTGCAGCGTCGAGGTTGGTGACTGAGGACCAGGTTTTGCGATTGGGCAAATCGGGTATAGAGGTGGTGAGTTGCGGGGCGAATGTGCCTTTTGCCGACAAAGAAATTTTCATGGGTCCGATCAGTACATTGGCGGATCAGCAATTTGCGGTGATTCCAGATTTTATGGCCAATTGTGGTATGGCGCGTGTTTTCGGTTATTTGATGAAGCAAGACGCGGAAGTAACAGATGTAGCCATATTCAAAGACGTGAGTGCGATCATCAAATCGAGTGTGATGCGTTTGCACCAATTCAATCCCAAGAGTACGGGTTTGAGTGCGAAGGCCTTGGAAATGAGTTTGACCGATTTGGTTTAACATTAATCATTCGCTGAAATTGTTGTCAGTCAATCGCCATCGTACCGTAACATTTTATTGTAATTGAATCAAATAGAGTTTTAAATTCACCAACAACAGTCTTATCCGAAAATCATGAAATCCATTGAAACCCGCTTCTGCGAATACGTTCAAATTGATACTCAAAGCGACCCAAACAGTTTGTCGCAACCCAGTACTGAAAAGCAAAAAGACCTATCGCGTGTATTGGTTGGGGAATTGTTGGAAATGGGTTTGAAGGACGCTCATTTGGATGAGTTTGGTTATGTGTATGCCACTTTGCCGTCTAATGTAGATCGGGCGGTGCCGGTTTTGTGTTTTTGTGCCCATGTGGATACTTCGCCGGATTGCACGGGTGCGGGTGTGAAGCCTTTGGTGCACAGGAATTATCAAGGTCAGGATTTGATATTGCCAGATGATACATCGCAGGTGATTACTACCAAAGACCATCCTTATTTGTTGGAGAGAATTGGGGATGACATTGTCACAGCCAGTGGTACAACTTTGTTGGGTGCGGACGACAAGGCAGGTGTGGCTGTGATCATGGATTTTGTGCAACACATGGTGAATCATCCTGAATTGCCGCATGGCGATATTCGGATTTTATTCACGCCAGACGAGGAAATTGGCAGGGGTGTTGACAAGGTGGATATGGAGAAATTGGGTGCGGTTGTGGGATATACTTTGGATGCAGGCGAGCGTGGGTGTTATGAAGATGAGACCTTCAGTGCTGATGGCGCCAAGGTTCATTTTTATGGTGTGAGTGCACATCCAGGTTATGCAAAAGACAAGTTGGTGAATGCTTTGAAAATTGCGGGCGAATTTTTGGCTGCTTTGCCCAAGGGCGAATGGAGTCCGGAAACCACCGAGGATACACAGGGATTTGTGCATCCTGTGGCGATGGGTGGTGTGGCGGAGCATGCTTGGGTTCAATTTATTGTGAGAGATTTCAAAACGCCCAAATTGAAGGAGCATGAGGACCGTTTGAAGGGTTTGATGGATGAGGTGGTTTCAAGATATCCTGGGGCGAGTGCCAACATGGAGGTCATGGAGCAATACCGCAACATGAAAGAGGTTGTGGACTTAGATCCAAGAATTTCGGCATTGGCGATTCGGGCGATCGAAAAGGCGGGTATTGAACCACAACTCACTAGGGCTCGGGGTGGAACCGATGGGAGTCGCTTGAGCTTCATGGGATTGCCTTGTCCGAACATTTTCACTGGCGAAATGGCATTTCATGGTAAGCATGAATACGTGAGTGTTCAAGACATGCAAAAGAGCAGCGAGGTTTTGGTGCATTTGGCGGGATTATGGACTGAATAAGTCCCAGAGATTGTCATATCATTGTAAAATTGACACAACTTTTGGTGTGATAGAATTTTGGCATGTTTGCTGAAGGGAATTGGTGTTGTTTGTTAGACATTGTAATCTACCATAGTAATTTGTCATGGCTGTTCAAAAAAACGATTAAAAATTATTGTAAAAAATAATCAAACTAAAAAAATTAGTAGTTATCAAAAATTGGGGTGATTAAAAAATAATTTCACTCATTTTTCGTTCCGCATTTTCGTTGTGCTCCCTTGTTATCATTGGGTTAACATTGGATGGTTTCGGTGCATTAACTTGCGCATTCATCGCAAGATATCGATAGGGGTATTTTGCATAAGAATGAAAAAACGAAACAAAACAATATGAATTTTAAATTTACAAAATCGAAATTGATTGCGTTGATTTTGGGTCTCACTGGCTGGGTTGGACAGTCGGAGGCACAAATTTGTGGCGCAACCAACAGTTTGGGATGCACAGGGGATTATCTTTCTGCGATTTCATTCAAAAACTCAGGAGGAACCTCGTTTGCGGTTTCTGGTATGAACTGCGCCAACACGGGTAGTTCAAACAAGTTGATGACCAATGGTGCAGTGATGGATATCACTCCAGGGGAGGATATCAGCATGACCATTGAAAACACTTGTTCATTTTCTGAGTACGTAGGTGTTTGGATTGACTTAGATGGCGACAACCAATTTTCTGCTGCGGAGTGTATTGCGAAAGCGAATTCTCAGTTCGGATTGATTCCTGTGAATACCACAAGAACAGCCACATTGACAATTCCTTGTGCTGGAGTAAAAGCGGGTAAGGCCATTATGCGGGTACGTTGTATGTACAGTACATTTACGCCATCGCAAGGCTGTGGAACCCAATCGAACTATGGAAACATCCTAGATTTCGAGGTAAATGTAAAGGCTGTGAATCCTCCTTTGGCTGATTTTACTGTGCCAACGGGTCCAAATTACACCAAAACGCCAATTACATTTAACAGTACTGCCACCAATTCTGCATACAGTCAAACTTGGACTTTTCAATCAGGGACTGCCATTGCGCCAACGGGTGCGAAGGGCAAAGCGTCTTGGCCGAACATTGGATATTATAATGTGAAGTTGAAGCAGCAATTCTGTGGAATGGCTGATTCCATCATTAAATCGGTAAAAATCGAAAAGCCTACGGCGGCGCCAGTTGCCGATTTTATTGCAGCGAGCAACCAAGTAGAAGTATTCTACCAAGGCCAATTGTTTGATTTGAGCACCAACGGTGCGTATAAGTGGAATTGGACGGCAACATCGCCATCGGGTTTGATTGTATATACTAGTACCGCACAAAACCCAATTTTTTCATTTGATGAAGAGGGTTGGTGGGAGATTTGTTTGACCTCTGAGAATGACATCGGACCTTCTACCAAAAACTGCAAGAGCAAATACATCGAGGTAATTCCTCCCGGAGAATTCTACATGGGCCCAAGCAAAATTGCTTCAAACCAAGGTGGTATTTTGTACGACAATGGTGGCAAAACGGGTAACTACGGTAACAACCGTAAAACGAGCATCGATTACTTCCAAATTTTCCCATGCGGAGCGAAAGAAATTCGTTTCAAATTCAAGCAATTGAAGTTGGCTTTGGGTGATGGTGGCGATCGTTTGCGTATATATGATGGTCAAGACGCTGCGGGTAAGGAAATTACTCCTGCGGGTGGATTGACCGGTGTGAATCAGAATTTGTTTGTGGGTTCTACCTTTAAGGCTTTCAGCGGTTCGATGTATATCACTTTTGAATCGAACGGTGCAAATAATGACAGTGGATTTATTGCCACTTGGGATTCTGAATTGTTGCCTGTGGCCAATCCGAAATCTGGATTTACAGTGGATTATACCCAAGTGGGTAACGGAACCATGATTGATTTCGTGGGCGATGTGAAGGATGCTCAAGGTCAGGTTGATTACGATTGGATGATCGATGGCAACAGCGGATATGGCGCGAAAGCCAAAGTGTTTACTACTGCATTTTACACAGATGGTACTTACGAGGTTTGTTTGATTGCGGGTATCTGCAACGGTGTAGATACTTTCTGTAGAAACATTACTGTAACTACGCCAACGGCTCCAGGAAACGTGGAATTTGTGGCCAGTAACTTGCGTCCAAAAGTGGGCGAAACCATTGCGATTACCACCAAGTCTGATTATGCTTCAAATTATGAGTGGAGCATTTATCCTGCGACATATTCTTATGTGGGTGGAACTACGCTCAATAGCAGAAACCCCAAATTGGTGTTCAACGCGGGAGGTGCTTATACATTCACTTTGCGTGCTTGGAACTCAGCGGGTACGAGGGCTGCAACGGAGAAGAAGGTGATCAAAACCAAATACGTGATTGCGGTTAAATACTGTACCCCTGTTACAGATATGTTATCTTCCGACGTAGCTATTTCAAAGGTAGAATTGTTACAAGACAGTGTGAGTTTGTTGGAAAACCCAACCACTGTGGGTGATGTGTCGTATTCAGATTTCACCGACCAATTCAATACACCATTGAGCTATGGATCATACTACACGGTGATAGCCACTCGCAGAACGAATTCTAACTCTGCCAATTTCAAGGCATGGATTGATTACAACATCGATGGAAATTTCACAGACGATGAAATGATTTTGAACAGTGGTGCAATCAGCACCACCAAGGCAAGCAACAAGTTCAGGGTGCCTGATTTGAAGGATTGTTTTGAAGGTGTAACGCGCATGCGTGTGGCTGTAAGTTATGGTTCATTCGCCAACTCAGCTTGCGGTGTGAACGTAGTGGGAGAGTTTGAGGATTATGGCATTACGCTTGCGAACGACAAAAAAGCCCCAGTGATTACTTTGTTGGGTTCTAACGTTGTACGTGTAGAGAAGAACAGCAATGCAACTGCTTGTTGGACAGAAAATGCCTATTCAACTTACACTGCAAAGGATCCTACCGAGGGTGATTTGACCACCAAAGTGGTAATTGCAACGGATTTGGATTGCACAACGCCAGGTACATACTTCATGAATTTCCGTGTGGTAGACGCGGCGGGTAATGAAGCAACACCGGTAACAAGAACGATTGTGGTTGTATTGGACAAAACCCCACCAACATTGACTTTGTTGGGAGGTGTTTCTGTAAATGTTGAGCAGTGTGAAGTATACAATGAATTGGGTGCTGTGGCTTCTGATTTAACAGATGGCAACTTGACTAGCTCTGTGAAAATCAGTGGGTCTGTAAACACTTCTGTTGTGGGTAAATACACACTCACTTATGATGTGGCAGATGCTCAGGGCAATACTGCCTCAACCACGAGAACTGTGAATGTGATTGATACCAAAAAACCAGGTATTTATTCTTATGGTAAACGCATCGTTGACCAAGAAGTGGTGAATATTCAAATCGGAAGCTTGTTTGTGGATGCGGTTACAGGATTTGATACTTGTAATGGTAGTGTTTCCGTGAACAAGGTACCAGGCTTTAATGGCATGGTGAATACTTTGGTTCGTGCTACTTATCCAGTATCGTATTTCGCTGTAGATCCTCATGGAAATGCTGCGGTGGAAGAGGGATTTGTGGTGAATTACCGCGTGGATGATTACATCGCACCGGAAATCACCTTGAACACAGTAGATACGGTGATTCATGATGTGAACAGTCCTTATAGCTCTCAGCCTGTTACCGTGCACGATAATTACTACACCAACAATAAAGTGAGTGTAGAGAAAACGGGTAAAGTGAATCCTTTCACTTTGGGATTGTATACTGAAACCTTTACTGCCACAGACGAAAGCGGAAATACAGCCGTTCGCAATCGCTACGTAAAAGTGGTAGACAGAGTGGCTCCCACGATCATCACAACATCTGTGAATGTTTGTGCGGGCACTGCATTCTGGGCGATGAGCGATGTAACAGTAGAGGACAACTATTATGGAAGTTCTGAATTGTTACCATTGATTCAAGTGATTGGTCACAACGTGAACATTTGGAGAGCAGGTGTTTATTACATCAACTACCAAGTAACAGATCCAAGTGGCAATAAGAGTCAGGTTGTATTGCGTCCGGTTATGGTTCAATACCCACCAGATTGCGAAAACAGCTTCTTGGGCAAGGAGAACATGAGTTTGTCTGAGCAAGTAATGGTATATCCAAACCCAAGTGCGGGTGAGGTGACTGTTGATTTCGCCTTGAATAATATGGAACCAATCACCATTGAGGTAACCAATTTGGTGGGCGCAAAAGTGGCTACTTATACCTTCAACGGTGGCTTTGGGTCACAGGTGTTGGATTTGGGCAAATTCGGCCAAGGCACTTATTTGTTGAACATCAGAAATCAAAAAGAGACAACCACGAAGAAGATTGTGATTGCGAACTAATGAATCATTTCTAACGAATTAACTTTTAACAACAAGAAGATGAAAATTAAAAATTATATCAACCAGAAGATGAAGGGCCTCGCGCTCTTCATCGGTATGGGATTGTCGTCGGC